>JALEZN010000018.1 GCA_022772585.1 Clostridiales bacterium | reverse complement strand
CACCAAGGCCACTTATCTGGTCCGGGATCCCCAGACCATCCCCGACGTGATGCGCCAGGCCTTTGCCGTGGCGGCCACCGGTCGGCCCGGCCCGGTGCTCATCGACTTTTTGAAGAATGTCACCTTCCTCAACGCCATGATTGACTATGAGTTCATCCCCTGGACCAAGAACCGCTCCACCAACAGCATCCGGGAACTGGCGGTGAACCACGGCCTGAAGGCGCCTGAGCCCGACCTGGGAGATATCGACAAGCTGGTGGATATGATTGCCCAGGCTCAGCGGCCGCTCATCATCTGCGGCGGCGGCGTGGTTCGGGGCCGGGCGGATAAACAGTTCCGGGAATTTGCCGAGAAGCTGGACGCGCCGGTGGCCATTACAGTCATGGGCGGCGGTGGCTTCCCCGGAGCCCATCCCCTCACCACCGGTATGATCGGCATGCACGGCTCCCAGGCCAGCAATGTGGCCTGCAATGAGTGCGACCTGCTTATCGCGGTGGGCTGCCGGTTCTCCGATCGAGTGGCTCTCCAGCCGGAGAGCTTCGCCAGCCAGGCCAAGATTGTACATATCGATATTGACCGCTCTGAGATCGATAAAAACGTACTTACCGACCACCACATCGTGGGTTCTGCCAAGCGGGTGCTGGAGCTGCTCAATGAGCGTCTGCCCCAGTACAGCCATCCGGAGTGGAAGGCGCATATTCTCCCCCTGCGGGAGAAGCAGCCGGTGGAAGACGGCGATAAGCTTACCCCCGGTCAGATCCTGGACGCCATCCAGAAGGCGGTGCCCCACGATACCATCGTGGCCACCGACGTGGGCCAGCATCAGATGTGGTCCATCCAGCACTTCCACTTCGACTATCCCGGCCAGCTCCTCACCTCCGGCGGCTTCGGCACCATGGGCTTCGGCCTTGGCGCCGCCATCGGCGCCAAGATGGGCAACCCGGACAAGGTGGTGGTTCACACCACCGGCGACGGCTGCTTCCGCATGAACTGCCATGAGCTGGCCACGGTGGAGCACTACCACCTGCCCATCATCACCGTGGTGTTCAACAACGGCACCCTTGGCATGGTGCGCCAGTGGCAGAACCTGATCTACCACCAGCGCTATTCCGAGACCACCCTGGACCGGGGCCCCGACTTCGTGAAGCTGGCCGAGGCCTATGGCCTCAAGGGCTTCCGGGTGACCAACCTGGCCGAGATGGAGCAGGCCTTCCAGGCCGCGCTGGAGGCGGGCTGCGGCTGCGTGCTGGACTGCCGCCTGGACATGGACGAGATGGTCCGGCCCATGGTGGCCGGCGGCGCCCATATCACCAATTTCCTGCTGAAGTAAGGGGGCGGACCCATTGAAAAAGATATTTGACCCGGAAAAGAAGCTCTACACCCTGTCCATTCTGGTGCGGGACATCCCCGGCGTGCTCAGCCAGGTGGCCCGGCTCTTCTCCCGGAAGGGGTATAACATCGAGTCCATCGTCTCCGGCGAGACCGACAAGCCCGGCGTCACCCGCATCACCATCGTCATCCTGGGGGACGAGCTGATGATCAGCCAGATTGCCGCCCAGTGCCGCAAGCTCATCCCGGTGACCGCCGTCAAGATCCTGGACGAGGCCACCTCCATCCAGCGGGAGTTTGCCCTCATTAAGGTCAAGGCCGCCGACCGCAACGCCCGGGACGAGGTCATCCAGATGGCCAATATCTTCCGCGCCAATATCATCGACGTGAGCCGGGAGTCCCTGACCGTGGCCATTTTCGGCGACAAGAGCAAGACCTCCGCCCTCATCGGCCTGCTGGAGGATTTCGGCATTCTGGAGATTGCCAAGACCGGCACCCTGGCCATCGAGCGGGGCCGGAACACCATTTACGATGACAACAAGCTCCGGGAGGAGTACGACTACGGCAAGAACGTGCTGTAAACACCGGCGCCCGTCCTTAAAAAAGGACGGGCGCTTTTTCATGGGTATGCCGCGGCTCAAAACGGCAGATACTGTTCCTGCCTGCCGTTTCCCCTTGACAAATACCCCCCACGGGTATATGATCTAAATACCCCATCGGGGTATTTTTTCAGGAGGTGTCTGCGCCATGGAAAATCAGAAGTGCTGCTATCATAAAAAGAAGGTCCGCCCGGAGGATGAGGTCAAAAAGCTCCTCAACCGGCTCAGCCGCATCGAGGGACAGATCCGAGGCATCCGGGGCATGGTGGAAAACGACGCCTACTGCACCGACGTGCTGGTGCAGTCCGCCGCGGTGACCGCCGCCATGAACGCCTTCAACCGGGAGCTGCTGGCCAGCCACATCCGCACCTGCGTGGCCGACGACATCCGCGCGGGCAGGGACGAGGTCATCGACGAGCTGGTGGCCACCCTGCAAAAACTGATGAAATAGTGGGAGTATGACCGGTATGGAACAATACAACGTAACGGGCATGAGCTGCGCCGCCTGCAGCGCCCGGGTGGAAAAAGCCGTGTCCAAAGTCCCCGGCGTCACCGCCTGCGCCGTGAGCCTGCTCACCAACTCCATGGGAGTGGAGGGAACCGCCTCCCCCCAGGCCATCATCGCTGCGGTGGAGGGCGCGGGCTACGGCGCCTCCCAAAAGGGGACGGCCGGGAG
>JALEZN010000150.1 GCA_022772585.1 Clostridiales bacterium | reverse complement strand
GCCGCCACCGACGGCCCCATGGCTCAGACCAAGGAGCACATCCTGCTGGCCCGTCAGGTGGGCGTGCCCGCCATCGTGGTCTTCCTGAACAAGTGCGATCAGGTCGATGACGAGGAGCTGCTGGAGCTGGTGGAGATGGAGGTCCGCGAGACCCTGTCCGGCTACGAGTTCCCCGGCGACGACATCCCCGTCATCCGCGGCTCCGCTCTGAACGCTCTGACCTGCGAGGGCGGCGTGGACGATCCTGACTTCGCCTGCATCAAGGAGCTGATGGACGCTGTCGACTCCTATATCCCCACTCCCGCCCGTAACGATGACCTGCCCTTCCTGATGCCCGTCGAGGACGTCTTCACCATCACCGGCCGCGGCACCGTCGCTACCGGCCGTGTGGAGCGCGGCGTTCTGAAGGCCGGCGAGGAAGTCGAGATCGTGGGCCTGACCGAGGAGAAGAAGAAGACCGTCGTCACCTCCATGGAGATGTTCCGCAAGACCCTGGACTTCATCGAGGCTGGCGATAACGCCGGCTGCCTGCTGCGCGGTATCTCCAAGACCGACATCGAGCGCGGCCAGGTCATGTGCAAGCCCGGCTCCATCCATCCCCACACCAAGTTCGTGGGCCAGGTCTACGTCCTGAGCAAGGACGAGGGCGGCCGTCACACCCCCTTCTTCAACAACTATCGTCCCCAGTTCTACTTCCGTACCACCGACGTGACCGGCGTCATCACTCTGCCCGAGGGCACCGAGATGTGCATGCCCGGCGATAACGTCGACATGAACGTGGAGCTGATTACCCCCATTGCCATCGAGAAGGGCCTGCGCTTCGCTATCCGCGAGGGCGGCCGTACCGTTGGTTCCGGTGTCGTCATCGACATCGTGGAGTAATTTCCAAACCTCAGAGGGAGGCGGCCTTTGGCCGCCTCCCTTTTTTAATGCTGGTGGCTGCTACTTTTGACAGAATGACATACCAATCGAGCCGGAGGCTGATCGAACCTTGCCCTTTTTCCGGGAATATGGTACACTGATACAGATTCTGAACATAAGGAGCGATGACCGTGTCCGCAACTCCTGTTCCCAGTCCCACCGCCAATATGCTCAGCGAGACCTTCCACGAGGTGGCCCAGTCCACCGGCCTGAACAAATTCCTGAGTAATTTTACCGGCTTTACCTGGGAGCGGCTGATTTTCGTGGCCATCCTCATCGGCTGTGGGCTCATCTTTATCAAGATCATTCAGCGCTTTATCAACCGGGTGCTGTCCCGCGGCAGGATCGAGCCCAGTCTGCACAGCTTTATCAGGACTACGGCCAATGTCCTGCTCTATTTCCTCTTTGTCCTCATTGTGGCCAGTTCGCTGAATATCGACGTCACTTCCCTGGTAGCAGTGCTGAGCGTTGCAGGCTTGGCGGTGTCCCTGGCTGTGCAGGGGAGTCTGTCCAATCTGGCCGGCGGCATCCAGGTGCTGGCGGCAAAGCCCTTCAAGGTGGGGGATTTTATTGAGACCAACAGCGTCAGCGGAACGGTGCGGGAGATCGGTATGTCCCATACCAAGCTGCAGACGGTGGATAATAAGGTCATCTATGTGCCCAACAGTGAGATCGCTGCGGCCAAGATTATCAACTACAGCGCCGAAGCCCGCCGCCGGGTGGATCTGACGGTGAGCGCTTCGTATGATGACAAGACCGAGGATGTGATCCGGGCCATCCGCGGCGTGATCGACGCCCATCCAAAGGCTCTGCGGGAGCCGGAGCCTTTTGTGCGGCTCTCGGCCTACGGGGACAGCTGTATCGAATACACCGTGCGGGTATGGTGCCAGACAGCGGACTATTGGGACCTCTATTTTGACCTGCTGGAGCAGCTTCGCGGTGCGTTTGACCGGAGCGGCATTACCATGACTTATCCACACCTGAACGTGCATATGGTGGAAAAGTAAGCGCGAATAGAGCGCTGACCGGGCGGAAAGGGAGCAAAAAATATGACAGAGCAGCAAACCATTACAAGAGGACTGAAGATGCTGGCCACAGCGGAGATTATTGCGGCCGGCATGAGCTTGGTTGCCGCGCTGGACCTGTTTTCCATCATTGAGCTGGGTCTGGCGGGTATCCTGGTCCTGGGGTTCCGGTTGGGGGGGCTTGCTTCCCTGCGCAGGGCCCGGGAGGAATACCGGAGAGCCTTTCTGCTGTCGCTGGCAGAGATCTGGATGAGCATTGTGGCCTCAGCGGGGATGTGGGCGGCGCTGCTGCTGCAGGCGGAGTGGGCCCTTGACCTGGTCACGGTGCTGGTCGGGATCATGAGCTGTGTCATGGGGTACCTGGTGGTGCACTGTGTGTGCGCCGGGACCCTGGCTCTGCTCCATGGCCGGGGCCTGGAAAAGACCGAGCAGAGGGGCGACATGGCCAGGAGCCTGTTCCTGGTGGTGATGCTCATGGTGGCGGTAGTGAACGTGATGGACCTCCTGCCCCTGCGGGAGGAAGTATTCCGGTTTGCCGGGACGCTCTCCAATGTGCTCACCACCGCGGCCTACGCCTTTTATGCCTGGTTCCTGCTGGAGAGCGGGGCGGGCCTTCAGCCTGCCCAGTAGAGCATACAGAAACGGTCCGGGACATTTGTCCCGGACCGTTTTTTGTTTCCAGGTACCGTCCGGCGGGGCAGGAAAAGGGCCGCCGGGATAAGCACAGAGTGAAACGTTACTTTTATACGGTTTGCCAATTAGAGTCAAACATGATTTCAATTCCGCCGGCACAGTTGGCGGGATACCGCCAAAAGGCGGAGTCCTGGGGATCGGCATGATCAGCCCGGGCGGGCCAGACCGTGGATAAAGCCGCCCAGATCGGTGGAGAGCACGTCGCCGCCGATGACGGTATTGCGGTAGATGAGAAGACCGGCCAGCACGCCGGATTCCCCGGAGGGGTAATTGGTGACGGTATAGGTATAGCGCTTGACACGCTTGCCGCAGTATCGGGTGAGGTCAAAACCCTGGCTGGCCTGCAGGTCCACATATTGGGTATAGGTGTCGTCAAATTCTTCGGGGATGACCAGTTCTTCCACCGAGACCGGATCGGGCGTGACCGTCCAGCCGTAAGAGGCGAGATAGGCTACCCGGTCCTCGTTGGTCCTGACCCCCTTGGGGCTCACCGCGGCGGAGGCTTCCGTCTCCCGGCCGCGGAAAAAACTGCTTGCCGTCAAAGCGGCGCCGCAGAGGAAAGCGGCCGCTATCACTCCGGCTGCCACCCGTTTCCGGGGCAGCCGTGCCGTCCAGATAAACACAGCGCAACGCTCCTTTTCATTCCGATGTCCTATGGTTATGTGCAGAGCGGGAAAAGTATGATAAAATATAAAAACGGTCCGCCCGGCATGGATGCCATCTCCGGGGCAGGGCCCTGATACTAATTTCAAATGAAATGCTTTCATTTGAAATTCCGTGTGCTGCGCGCACTGGTATCATGCGTGCCGCATGATACCGCGTCTCATAAAAACCTGACGCGCTTCACGCTATAAAAAGCTTTTCAAGCTTTTTATTAGGTTTTAGTATGAAACGGAGGACGCTATGGAACGAGTGGATAAGATACTGGCCGGTACCGGGCGCTGGTCCCGGCGGGAGGTCAAGGAGCTGATCCGGGCGGGCCGGGTGGCAGTGGGCGGCGCCGCGGTCCGCTCTCCGGACGAGAAGTATGACCGGGATGGACTGGACCTGCGGGTGGACGGAGAACCGGTCTCCGGCGAAAAATACGTCTACCTGATGCTGTACAAACCGGCAGGACTGGTTTCGGCCACTGACGATCCCCGCCAGCCTACCGTGCTGGAGCTGCTGCCGCCCCATCTGCGGCGGGTGGGACTCTTTCCTGCCGGGCGGCTGGACAAGGACACGGAGGGACTTCTGCTCCTGACCAACGACGGCGGCCTGGCCCACCGGCTGCTCTCCCCCAAAAAACATGTGGACAAGACCTATTTCGTCCGGGTGGAGGGCGTGCTGGACGAGGAGGACTGCGCGGCCTTTGCTTCCGGTATGGTACTGGGGGACGGGCTGGAGTGCCTGCCTGCCGGTCTGGAGCGGCTGGAGGCCCCCGATGAGGCCATCGTCACCCTGCGGGAGGGGAAATACCATCAGATCAAGCGGATGCTGGCCAGCCGGGGAAAGCCGGTGCGCTACCTCAAACGGCTGACCATGGGGCCCCTGCAACTGGACTCTGGATTGCAAAAAGGGGCCTGGCGCCCCCTGACGGCGGAAGAAATGGACCTTTTAGAGGCATATAGGCCCTGAAACAGGAAAACTATATGGTTTATTTCGGCGATTTCAACAAAAAACTTTGCATAACCTATTGAAAAGCCCAAAAAAAGTCGGTATAATAATTTGCGTATGAGTGCAAAGGATGCGTGCGGATTTTAAGAGGGTTCCCAACGCAAGCCATGAAGTTGAGGGGGGCATTTAAAGATGTCTAGCAGGATTTTTCAGAGTGTGGTTCTCCAGATGAAGGAGAGTACGGACCGGCCCATCGGCGTCATCGACTCTGAGGGAACGGTGGTTGCCTGCAACGAGCTTACCTGCATTGGGGAGCGGTGGCCCGGCGTAGTTGAGACCGTCAACGGCGGTGAGGGCGGAACGGTTACCTATGAGGGCCGCACGTTCAAGACCCTGGCCGGCTGGGGTTCTCAATTTGATTATGCCGTCTTTGTCCGGGGCGACGACCAGGAGGCCAAGCTGGTGTGCTCCATGGCCGCGGTGGCCCTCAACGGCGCAAAGACCTATTATGAGGAAAAGAACGATAAGGCCACATTTATCAAGAATATCATCTCGGACAATATCCTCCTGGGAGACATCTATGTCCGTGCCAAGGAGCTGCATTTTGTCTCCGAGCTGCCCCGTGCCGTCTTCCTGATCCGCCAGGTGGAGAGCACCGAGGTGGCCGTTATCGACGTGGTGCAGAACCTGTTCCCCGATAAGCAGAGCGACTTTGTCCTCTCCATCAGCGAGACCGATGTGGCGCTCATCAAGCAGCTCCCCGACGGCAGCGAGGGGAAGGACCTCTATAAGATCGCCCGCCAGGTGGAGGAGGCCCTCACCGAGGAGCTCAACATCAAGGTGGTCATCGGCATCGGCACCATCGTGGGCCACATCCGGGACCTGGCCCGGGCCTACAAAGAGGCCTCGGTGGCCATCGACGTGGGCAAGGTCTTTGACACTGAGAAGTCCATCATCAACTATGAGAACCTGGGCATCGGCCGCCTGATCTATCAGCTCCCCACCACCCTGTGCGAGATGTTCCTGCAGGAGGTCTTTAAAAAGAACCCCATCGACGCGCTGGACCAGGAGACCCTGTTTACCATCAACAAATTCTTTGAGAACAACCTGAATGTGTCCGAGACCGCCCGCAAGCTCTTCGTCCACCGCAACACCCTGGTGTACCGGCTGGAGAAGATCAAGAAGCTCACCGGCCTGGATCTGCGGGAGTTTGACGACGCCATTACCTTCAAGGTGGCCCTGATGGTCAAGAAGTATCTGATTTCCCGGGGCATTGACAACTGATCGATTACAGAAGATGAAATAAAATGTGCAGAATACAGAACGGAATCAAACGGACTCTGTATTCTGCATGTTTTCTGTGCAGTCCCTTTACATAAAGAGGTAGTTATGATTCGATTTATCGACGTCTATAAGTCCTACGACAACGGAACCAAGGCGCTCAAGGGCGTGTCCATGCGCATCGACGACGGAGAGTTCGTCTTTCTGGTGGGACCCTCCGGTTCCGGAAAATCCACCATCATCAAGCTCATCACCGCCGAGGTGGCCCCCACCGAGGGGCGGCTGATGGTGAACGGATACAATCTGAATACCATCCGGCCCCGGCAGGTGCCCTATATGCGCCGGACGCTGGGGGTCATTTTCCAGGATTTCCGTCTCATCGAGAAAAAGACCATCTATGAGAATCTGGTCTTTGCCATGCGGGCGGTGGGAGCTTCCCCCCGGGAGATCAAAAAGCGCATCAGCTACGTTTTGGAGCTGGTAGGGCTGGAGGCCAAGGCCGACCGCCGTCCCAGCGAGATCTCAGGCGGCGAGCAGCAGCGCGTGGCCATCGCCCGGGCGCTGGTGAACAACCCCAGCATGATCATCGCAGACGAGCCCACCGGCAACCTGGATCCGCAGCGTTCGCTGGAGATCATGATGCTGCTGGAGAAGATCAATGAGCTGGGTACCACCGTGCTGGTGGTCACCCACGAGAAAGAACTGGTCGACCGCTTCTCCAAGCGCGTGGTGGCCATCGAAAACGGTCGTATCATCAGCGACGGAACGGGCGGGTATTACGATAATGAGACGATTTAATAATTTGGCTTACTTCTTTCTGGAGGGCTTCCGCAGCATTTTTACCCACGGGCTGATGTCCTTCGCGGCGGTGTGCATGATCGTGTGCTGTCTGCTCATCATGGGTTCCTTTTCACTGGTGGCGGTGAATCTGGACAATATGTGGGGCGACTATGAAAAGCAGAATGAGTTTCTGGCCTTTGTGGACGAGACCTATACCGAGGAGCAGGCCAGGGCACTGCAGAGCCGGATCGAGGCCATACCCAATGTGGCGTCGGCAGCCTTTGTGAGCAAGGAGCAGGCCAAGGAGGACTTTGCCGCCGACAAGGCGGAGAACGAGCTTTTTGAGGGACTGCCTGACACGGTGTTCCGGGACCGCTTCCGCATCCACGTGGTGGATCTGGAGCAGCTGGAGGCCACGGTGGAACAGGTGGGACAGATCACCGGCGTGGTCAAGGTCAACGCCTCTCCTGAGATCGCCCAGGGGTTCGTGGTGGTGCGCAACATCGCCAGCGGCGTGGCCCTGATCCTGGTGGGGATACTGCTGCTGGTGTCCCTCTTCATCATCACCAATACCATCAAGCTGGCCACCTTCAACCGCCGGGACGAGATCGCCATCATGAAGATGTGCGGCGCCACCAACGGTTTCGTCCGCTGGCCCTTTGTCTTTGAGGGACTGATCATCGGCCTGTTCGGCGCGGTGCTGGCTTTTTTCCTCCAGTGGGGAGTCTATGTGCTCATCGGCCGGGCCATCGACAGCTCGGATACCATCCGGCTCATCACGGTGCTGCCCTTTGACCAGATGGCGGGCAGCGTGCTGGCCACCTTTGCCGCCACCGGCTTCGTCATCGGCGTGGGCGGCAGCGTACTGGCCATCCGCAAGTTCCTTCAGGTATAAGAGGAGAAAACAGCTATGGCAAACAGGCATATGTCAAACAGAGGAAATAAAAAGCAGAAGGCAGACCTGCGGCGTATTCTGACTACCATAATGGCGGTGCTGCTGGCGGCGCTGATGCTGCTGCCCATGCTCACCATGGCCATTGGGGGCGCCGGAGCGGTGACACAGTCGGAGATCGACAAGCTCAAACAGCAGCAGCAGGCGTCCAAGAGCCGCCAGCAGGAGCTTAAGGATGAGCTGGCTGGGCTGAAGGAGGATCAGGCCGCCGCGCAGCAGAAGCGGAATCTTTTACAGCAGCAGCTCAACGCCATCGCCGATGAGATCGACAATATTGATGCGCAGATCAGCTACTACGACGGCCAGATCGCCCAGAAGGAGGCCGAGCGGGTGGAGGCGGTGGCCCGGGAGGAGGAGCAGTATGAGCTCTTCTGCCAGCGGGTGCGGGCCATGGAGGAGGACGGGGACGTGACCTACTGGTCGGTGCTCTTCGCCTCGGAGAGTTTTTCCGACCTGCTCAGCCGCATCGCCGATATCGACCAGGTCATGGAGTACGACAACGCTGTGATGGACCAGCTGGTGGAGACCCGCCGCCAGATCGAGGCCATCAAGGCCGAGCTGGAGCAGAGCAAGGCCGATCAGGAGGCCATCCGTGCCGAAAAGGAGGCCGTCAGGGCCGAACAGGAGAAAAAGGTGGCCGAGGCCAAGAAGCTGCTGGATGAGATCAATGCCAGCGCTGAAAAGGTCAATGAGGCGCTGGACGCCGAAAACGCCGCCATTGCCAAGCTCAACGCCGACATCGCCAAAAAGCAGAAGGAGATGGAGGAGGAGCGGAGGAAGAACAACGTGGTGCTGGATACGGGTTCGGGCTACACCTGGCCCCTGCCCGGCTACTACAAGCTGACCTCCGCCTTCGGCTACCGCATCCATCCCATCACCGGCCGGCCCCACAGCCACACCGGCATTGACATCCCGGCGCCCTACGGCACCTCGGTAAAGGCGGCCCGGGGCGGCCAGGTCATTACCTCGGGCAGGCACTCCTCCTACGGTGAGTATGTGGTCATTGACCATGGTAACGGCAACTCCACCCTGTACGCCCATATGAGCAGCCGCTCGGTCTCTGTGGGCCAGATCGTCAAGCAGGGCCAGGAGGTGGGCAAGGTGGGCTCCACCGGCTCCTCTACCGGCAACCACCTGCACCTGGAGATCCGGGTCAACTACACCCGGGTGGATCCGGAGAAATACTATCCCAGCCTGCCCTTTGTGCGGGCCTATAACTGGTAAACCGGATACGACACGCAAGGGAGCGGACAGGGACGGCCTCTGTCCGCTCTTCGGTTTTACGGCCGCCCGGAGCAAGAAAGGACCTTAGATCATGAGAACTTCCAAATTTCGCGCCAAGCGTTTTTCCCCAATCCAGTTGCTGGCGGCGGTGCTGGTCACGCTGCTTGTGACCGTGCTGGCCCTGTTTCTGGCGGCATGGCTCACCATCGGACCGGAGGGATTGACCCTGCTGGAGGGCATGGCTCTGGTCAACACCCGTTTTGTGGGGGAGTATGAGAAGGAGAAGGTGCTGGACAGCGCCATGTCCGGCATGATCTCCGGCCTGGGGGACCGCTGGTCCTACTACCTGAGCCCGGAGCGCTACCAGGCCGAGCAGGAGCGCCGGGCCAATTCCTATGTGGGCATCGGCGTCACGGTGGACTACAGCTCGGAAGAGGGCCTGACCATCCAGGCCGTCACTGAGGGCGGCCCCGCCCAGGAGGCCGGGCTGACGCCCGGCGAGATCATCACCGCAGTGGACGGGCAGTCCATCGCCGGGGACAAGCGGTACGAGGCCACAGAACTGATCCAGGGGAAGGAGAACACCGCCGTCATCCTCACCCTGCTGGGCACCGATGGAGAGAGCCGGGAGGCGGAGGTCACCCGCCGCAGCATCGAGACCGACCCGGTGGCGTATGAGATGCTGGAAAACGGCACAGGCTACATCCGGGTGGAGAACTTCTTCCGCCGCAGTGCCGATCAGGTCAAAGCGGCAGTGGAGGACCTGCAGAGCCAGGGCGCGAAGGCCCTGGTGTTTGATATGCGGGATAACGGCGGCGGCTACCTGGACGAGCTCATCCCCATGCTGGACAGCCTGCTGCCCGAGGGGCCCATTTTCCGCACCCGCAGCCGTTCCGGTACGGAGAAGATCGAGGAGTCCGACGCCGAATGTGTGGGCCTGCCCATGGCGGTGCTGGTGAACGGGGATACCTACAGCGCCGCTGAGATCTTTGCCGCCGAGCTGCAGGAGTGGGGCGCGGCGGTGGTGGTGGGCACCCCCACCAGCGGAAAAGGGTATTCCCAGCAGCTCTATCCCCTCTTCAACGGCGGCGCGGTGGGTATCTCCACTGCCGAGTACTTTACCGGGGAGGGTAAGAGCCTGGTGGGCACCGGCTTGACCCTGGACCGGGAATACCATCTCTCCCAGACCGATGAGGCCCGGCGGCAGGCAGGCGGGCTGCCTCTGGAGGAGGACGGCCAGCTCCAGGCTGCCCTGGAACTGCTGGAGGGGCGGGAAGGGTGACCCACCGGGAAAATACGCCGAAATTCGTATGATGACCTGTACACAAAAGCGGAACCGTGATACAATACCCTAGATGTTGATATTGTATTAGAAGGAGAGGGGACAGCCTGATTATGAAGCGGATCGGCTTTGACAACGATAAATATCTGGAGATGCAGTCAGCCCATATTATGGAGCGCATCGCCCAGTTCGACAACAAGCTCTACCTGGAGTTCGGCGGAAAACTCTTTGACGACTATCACGCATCCCGGGTGCTGCCCGGCTTCGCCCCGGACAGCAAGATCCGCATGCTGCGTGAGCTGCGGGGCAGCGCGGAGATCGTCATCGCCATCTGTGCCTCCGACATCGAGAAGAACAAGGTGCGGGGGGATCTGGGCATCACCTATGACGTGGATGTGCTCCGGCTCATCGACGCCTTCCGGGCTCAGGAGCTCTTCGTGGGCAGCGTGGTGGTCACCCAGTATGCCGGACAGCCCGCCGCCGACGCCTTCAAGCGCCGCCTGGAGAGCCTGGGCGTCCGGGTCTACCTCCACTATCCCATTGTGGGCTATCCCCACAACACCGCCCTCATCGTCAGCGACGAGGGGTATGGCAGAAACCAGTATGTGGAGACCTCCCGCCCCCTGGTGGTGGTCACCGCCCCCGGTCCCGGCAGCGGCAAGATGGCCGTGTGCCTCTCCCAGCTCTACCATGAGTACAAGCGGGGGGTGAAGGCGGGCTACGCCAAGTTCGAGACTTTCCCCATCTGGAACCTGCCCCTCCAGCACCCGGTGAACCTGGCCTACGAGGCCGCCACCGCCGACCTGGGCGACGTGAACGTCATCGATCCCTTCCACCTTCAGGCCTACGGCGAGACCACCGTGAACTACAACCGGGACGTGGAGATTTTCCCCGTCCTGTCCGCCATGTTTGAGAAGATCATGGGGGAGTGCCCCTACAAGTCTCCCACCGACATGGGGGTGAATATGGCGGGCAACTGCATTTTTGACGATGCGGCCGTCCAGGACGCCGCCCGGCAGGAGATCATCCGGCGGTACTACATCGGACTCAGCGACCGCCGCCAGGGCAAGGCTGATGACGCCCTGGTGTACAAGCTGGAGCTGCTGATGCAGCAGGCCAGGGCCAGCGCTGACCAGCGCCCGGTCATCGCCGCGTCCGAGAAACGGGCCGAGGAGACGGGGAACCCCGCCTTTGCCATCGAGCTGCCCGACGGAGAGGTGGTCACCGGCAAGACCACCGAGCTGCTGGGCGCCTGCTCCGCCGCCCTCCTCAACGCCCTGAAGCGGCTCTCCGGCATCGAGCATGAGTGCCACCTTATCTCCCCCGAAGCCATTGAGCCCATCCAGACCGTGAAGGTCAAGCACCTGGGCTCCTCCAACCCCCGGCTGCACAGCGACGAGACCCTCATCGCCCTGGCCATCTCGGCCTCCCGGGACTCCAACGCCGCCAGGGCTCTGGACCAGCTCTCCGCCCTGCGGGGGTGTGAGGCCCATTCCACCGTCATCCTCTCCCAGGTGGATCAGGTCACCTGCGGCAAGCTGGGGATGCATCTGACCTGCACCCCCCAGTACGAGACCAACAAGCTCTATCACCGATAAAAAAAGCGGCGCGGCCCTCAGGAGGGCCGCGCCGCTTTTGTCCGGATATGGGATGTCAGAGCCTGTTCAGTATCTCAACGTGTACGGATTGGCCAAAAATCCGCCGTCAAGACGTGCACGGGGAAATGCTGAACAGGCGCTTAGGAACACAGCTCGCAGATGGCCTGGGCGAAGATCTTGCAGGAGCAGAGAAGCTGGTCCACGCAGGCCTGCTCGTCGGGGGCGTGCATCTTGGGGTCGAAGCCGGGGAACTGGCAGCCGAAGGCCACGCCGCCGGGAATGTCGTGGACATAGGTGCCGCCGCCGATGGCCAGGGGTTTGGCGTCCCTGGCTCCGGTATAGGTCTCATAGCACCGCAGCAGGGTGGTGACCAGCTGGGAGTCGCCGGGAACACAGTGGACGGTGGTCATCTCCGGGTCGCCGGTGACGGCGATGCCGTGGGCGGCCAGGCTGGCCTCGCAGGCCTTGCGGCAGTTCTCCTCGTTGGAGGAGAGGGGGAAGCGCACGTCGAACTTGGCGGTAAAGCCGGTGCCGGTCAGGGTCATCAGGGCCAGGTTCAGGGTCAGGGGGCCGGACTCGGCGTCCTCGCTGGCGATGCCCAGGGCCTTGCCGCGGGTGTCCCCGAAGGGGAAGAGAGTCTGCATGGAGCGGAGGGCCCGGGTGCTCTCGCAGTCGGACAGGGAAAGGCGGGAGAGCAGCTCCAGCAGGGCGGAGATGGCGTTGAGACCGCCGTCAGGAGAGGCGGCGTGGGCGTTGCGGCCGGCACAGTGGACCGTGACGCCATCCGCTCTGTCGGTGACGGTGAAGGGGGTGCCGGTGGCGGCGGCCACCTGGGCGGCCAGGGGCTCCACCTCACCGGCGGAGAGACCGGCGATGACGCACTGGGCCTCCGGCGGCACCACGTTTTGGCGGAAGCCGCCCTTGAGGGAAGTTACCCGGGGCAGGGCGGTCTCCTCCGTCCAGGTCTTTCCGAAATCCGGGTGATAGTGGCCCTTTTCGATGTTGATGACAGGGAAGTCGGCGTCGGGTGTAAAGGTGAAGGGGGCGTAGGGGTGGCTGGCGTAGTAGTGGGCGATGTCGCCGGAGCCGCTCTCCTCGTCGGTGCCCATCACCAGGCGCACGTTGGCGGAGAGGGGGAGCCCCAGGTCACGCACCGCCCGCATGGCCAGCAGGGCGCAGACTACGGGGCCCTTGTCGTCAGACACGCCCCGGCCGTAGAGCATACCGTCCCGCTCCACGCAGGTATAGGGGTCGGTGGCCCAGCCGGTGCCCTCGCCCACCACGTCCAGGTGGCCCAGGATGTGCAGCCGGGTCTCTTTGTCGTTCAGGTCGGCGGTGCCCACATAATTTTCGTGGTTCTCCACGGCAAAGCCCCACTCGCCGGCCAGAGCCAGTCCCTCGGCCAGGGCGGCGGCGGGACCGGGGCCGAAGGGCTTTCCGGGCTCGGCGTCGCCCCTGACGCTCTTGACGGCCACCAGCCGGGCGATAGCGTCGATCATTTCCTGACGGATGCCGGGATCATCGAAATAGGCGCGGATCTTGTCCTCGTACATGGGAGAAATCCTCCTTAAAAGTGTAAAATTTATTCTGACAGGTCGGCGCTGCCGCCATTCTCGGCCAGCTCGCCCAGGTATTTGTAGATGGTGTAGCGGGAGACCTGTAGCCGCTTGGACACAAAGGGGACCGATTTGCGGAAGGAGAACGCGTTCTTCTGGTCCAGCAGGGCGATGATCTTCATCCGGTCCTTCTTGGTCAGGGCGGCCACCGGCTTGCCCACAGCGGTGAGGCACTCGTCAAAGATGTCGCTCAGGCGGCTGTCGCCCCCCTGCCACATGGCGCTCTGGAGGTCGGCCTCGGCGTTCATCAGGTCCACCAGGATGCGGTTGGCATACACCAGGGAGGTGTAGTCGAAGTTGATGCCCAGAGCCAGATTGTAGCCGTCCTCCCCCTCCTGGATCAGGTGGAAGGTGCTGCTTTTGATCTGCTGGCCCGAGGGAGTGGTGGCGTAGAGGTTGACGAAGTCGGTCATCAGGGCCGTGGTGTCCAGTTCCTTGGCGGTACCCAGGATGTCCATGGTGGAGCCCACGGACCGGCCGGACACGTGGCCGTTGTAGATGGACAGAATGGGGTGCTTGGGGTCGCCCATGTCATGTACCAGAGTCTCGCAGGAGGAGCCGAACATCTCCGCGATGCCTCTGGCGGTGCGGTCCAAGAATTCAAATGCTTCCGCGCGGGTCATGGTGGGATCACCTCGCTTGGTCAGAAATGGCGGCGGATAGACGCTATCATTCTAACACCTCCGGCGGGAGGATTGCAAGGGATTCCAAAGGGGAAAAGCGGCTCGCCAAACAGGAGGATTTTATGATATAATAATGTCTGCTGAATAAACCGCCTTGTGGTTTATTCGTGCGCCAGCAGATACAGCCGGCAAAGCCTTTCTGACAGATGCGGAGGAACTGAGATGCTCTTCAACTCCCTGGAATTTCTGATCTTTTTCCCGGTGGTGGCGGTGTTTTACTTTGTACTGCCCCACCGGGTGCGGTGGGTGTGGCTGCTGGCGGCCAGCTATTATTTCTACATGTGCTGGAACCCCAAATACGCCGTGCTGATGGCCCTGTCCACCGCCATCACCTATCTCAGCGGCCTGCTCATCGCGTGGAGCGGCCGGCGGGAGACCGGGCGGCGGCGGGAGCGGATGCGGAAGCTGTGGGTGGCCCTGAGCTTTGTGTCCAACCTGGCCATCCTGTTTTTCTTCAAGTACTGGGGCTTTTTCTGGGACAATCTGGAGGCAGTGCTGGCAGTGTTCGGGGTGGCCATGCACAAACCGGTCTTTGACGTGGTGCTGCCGGTGGGCATCTCCTTCTACACCTTCCAGGCCCTGAGCTATACGGTGGACGTCTACCGGGGAGAGGTGGAAGCCGAGCGGAATTTCTTCCGGTACGCCCTGTTCGTCTCCTTCTTCCCGCAGCTGGTGGCCGGGCCCATCGAGCGGTCCAAGAACCTGCTCCACCAGGTCCATGAGCGGCACACCTTTGACGCGCAGCGGGTCCGCAGCGGCCTTCTGCTGATGCTGTGGGGCCTGTTTCAGAAGATGGTGGTGGCCGACCGGGTGGCCATCGTGGTGAACACAGTATACGACGGCTATCAGGCCATGCCTGCCTGGGCGCTGGTACTGGGCACCGTGCTCTTCGCGGTGCAGATCTACTGCGACTTTGCCGGCTACTCCAATGTGGCCATCGGCGCGGCCCAGGTCATGGGCTTTACGCTGATGGAGAACTTCCGCCAGCCCTATCTCTCCCGCTCCTGCGCGGAGTTCTGGCGCCGGTGGCATATCTCTCTGTCCAGCTGGTTCCGGGATTATCTCTATATCCCTCTGGGGGGCAACCGGAAGGGAAAGGCCCGGAAGTACCTGAACAATATGATCACCTTCCTGGCCTCCGGCCTGTGGCACGGGGCAAGCTGGCACTTTGTGGTGTGGGGCGGCCTCAACGGCGCATACCAGGTGGTGGGGGAGATCCTCCGTCCCACCCGGGAGCGGCTGTGCGCCGCGCTGCATATCCGGCGGGAGAGTCTGGTGTGGCAGGCTCTGCGGGTGGCCATCACCTTCGTCTTTATCGATTTCGCCTGGCTCTTTTTCCGGGCCTCCTCCCTCACCACGGCGGTGGACATGATCCGCTGCGCCCTGGCGGGCGGGGCGGCCATGGGGGAGGGCTTTACCCTGGGACTGGAGGTGCCCGAACTGCGGGTGATGGCCGCTTCCATCCTGCTGCTGGCGGTGGTCGACCTGGTGAATCTGCGCTGCAGCATCCGTACCCTGGTGACGCGCCTTCCCCTGCCGGTCCGGTGGGTCATCTATCTGGTGAGCATCTATGTGATATTGATCTTCGGCATATACGGACCGGGCTTTTCCGAGTCCCAGTTCATCTATTTCCAGTTCTGAGGAGGGAGCTGCCTTGACATCCAACAGACGATTTTTCCTGTCAGCGGCGGCCTTCTGCCTGATCTTCCTGCTGACGGTAGGGCCGGTGACCTGGGTATTCGCCCGCAAGTCCCTCAACGGCCCCTGGGATATGAGCAATAAGATCGGCGGGTTCTACAACGAGCCCCGGGGGGAGTTCCCGGTGATGTTCTTCGGTTCCTCCCACATCTACGCCTCGCTCTCCCCGCTGGAGCTGTGGCACGACAACGGCGTCAAGAGCTATGTGTTCGCCACCCAGCTCCAGCCCATGTGGGCCACCTACACCTATATCAAGGAGGCGCTGAAGTACCAGTCCCCCCAGCTCATCGTGGTGGAGTGCAATATGATGGGCGGAGATCAGGAGTACTATGATGACGGCGTCAACTTCTCCTTTATGGATGACCTGCGCTTTTCCATGGACAAGGTGGCGCTGGCCCGGGAGTCGGCCCCCGAGGGGGAACGGGCGCCGCTGGTCTGGAATTTTATGAAGTACCACGGCCGGTGGAGCGAGCTGGAGGACCCGGACTATGACGTGAAGCGGCAGGACCTCCACGATCCCCTGAAGGGCCACGTGCTGCTGCCCGACTATCAGGCGGTGAAGCCCGAGGTCCTGGAACCCAAGGAGGGGGAGAGCGGCCAACTGCTGGAGAAAAATGTGATGTGGCTGGAGCGGATCATCGACCTGTGTCAGGCCCGGGGGGTGGAGCTCTGGCTCATCAAGGCCCCCTCCAACACGGTGCTGGAGGAGACCCAGCGCCTGCGGATGGAACAGGTGGCCGCCCTGGCGGCGGAGCGGGGCGTGGTCTTTGACGACTTCAACGCCTGCTATGAGGAGATGGGCCTGACTCTGGATGACTTCTATGACCAGCGGCACCTGACCGGAACGGGCGCGGTGAAGTTCACCGACTATTTCGCCTGCCTGCTGGAAAAGCGCTATCCCCAGCTCCACACCGAGTCGGAGGACCATGAGTGGGAGGAGCAGTACCGGGCCTACCGGGAGAAGCTGGAGGGAACGGCATAGGCTCAGGACGCGGCATGCGGAAATTTGCCGAAACAGCCATTGACAAACAGTGTTGCGATTTAGTATGATAAAGCAACAGTGTATTTTAAACTATAGAAATCAGGTGACCACTCATGAAACAGCCCTTTGTGTCGCTGGAGCAGCTCAACGCCATCACAGCCCAATATCCCACCCCCTTCCACCTCTACGATGAGAAGGGGATCCGGGAAAATGCCCGCAGGCTGAAGGCGGCCTTTGCCTGGAATCCCGGCTTCAAGGAATACTTCGCCGTAAAAGCCACCCCCACTCCCGCCATTCTGAAGCTGCTGCGGGAGGAGGGCTGCGGCACCGACTGCTCCTCCCTCACCGAGCTGATGATGAGCGACCGCTGCGGCTTTACCGGCAGCGAGATCATGTTTTCCTCCAATGAGACCCCGCCGGAGGAATTTGAGCTGGCCGCCAGGCTGGGGGCCACCATCAATCTGGACGATTTTACCCACATCGATTTTCTGGAAAAGACCATCGGCCATATCCCTGAGACCATCTGCTGCCGCTTCAACCCCGGCGGCGTATTCGCCATCGGCGCCTCCAAGGAGGGGTTCCAGGTCATGGACAACCCGGGGGACGCCAAGTACGGCTTTACCCGGGAGCAGCTCTTCGAGGGCTTCCGCAAGCTGAAGGCCATGGGTGCCAAGCGCTTCGGCGTCCACGCTTTCCTGGCGTCCAACACCCTGTCCAACGAGTACTATCCCACTCTGGCCGGCATCCTGTTCGAGCTGGTGAGGGAGCTGCAGCAGGAGACCGGGTGTCACATCTGTTTCGTCAACCTGTCGGGCGGTGTGGGCGTGCCCTACCGGCCCGACCAGCCCGCCAACGACATTACGGCCATCGGAGAGGGCGTGCGGAAAAAGTACGAGGAGATCCTGGTCCCCGCGGGGATGGATGACGTGGCCATCTACACCGAGCTGGGCCGCTTC
>JALEZN010000148.1 GCA_022772585.1 Clostridiales bacterium | reverse complement strand
GATGGCATATTGAGCCGCAATCTGCTATAATATACCGATAAGTAAAATCAATATAGCGGGGGATCTGGATTGATAGAGATTTTTCTGATCGCGGTCAGCCTGGCGCTGGACGCCTTTGCGGTATCGGTATCCAGCGGCATTTCGGTGCCGGGCTTTGGATGGAAGCACGCGGTAAAAATGGGACTCTATTTTGGCGGCTTTCAGTTTGCCATGCCTCTCATCGGCTGGTTTTTGGGCAGCAGCGTCAGCGCGTACATAGAAGCGGTGGACCATTGGATCGCCTTCGGCCTGCTGGCCTTCATCGGCGGCCGGATGGTGGTGGGCGCCTGGGGCAAGGACTCCTGCCAGCGGGAGGAGAGCCCCGCCGAGCTGACGGCCAGACGGCTGACGGTGCTGGCTGTGGCCACCAGCATCGACGCGCTGGCGGTGGGAGTGTCCATGGCCTTCATGAATGTGAAAATCCTGTTCTCCGCCTGCGTCATCGGCGTGGTGGCCTTCGTCCTGTCAGTGGTGGGCGGTCTGGCCGGCCGCCGGCTGGGCTGCCTGTTCCAGAAACGGGCCGAGCTGGTGGGCGGACTGGTCCTCATCGGGATCGGAGTGAAGATCCTCATCGAGCACCTGATGGGAGGATAATATGAGCCTTTGGAGCGACCTTCATCTGGATATGGACCGCCACCGGGCGGTGACCCTGGTGGGCGGCGGAGGAAAGACCACCACCATGTACGCCCTGGCCCACGAGGCCAGGGAGACGGGGCGGACCGTCATCGTTACCACCAGCACCCATATCATGCCCCATCCCCGGCTCTTTCTCACCGACGACCCGGAGCCGGGCCATCTGCGGGAATGCCTGGACAGGCACGGCGTCATCACCCTGGGTACGCTGGGCCGGGCGGACAAGCTGTGCGGCACCGGGGAGATCGGGGTGTGCAAAACTGTGGCCGATATCGTCCTCATCGAAGGGGACGGGGCGCGGATCAAGCCCCTGAAGGTGCCGGCCGAGCATGAACCGGTGATCCCGCCGGAGAGCGACGCGGTGCTGGCCCTGGCGGGCATGGACGCGCTGGACAGGCCCATCGGCGAGATCTGCCACCGGCCCGAGCGGGTGGCCGCTTTTCTGGACAAGCCTCTGGATGCGCCGGTCACCGAGGAGGATTATATCCGCATATTGTCCAGTCCGGCGGGGAGCCGGAAAAGCGTGGCGGAGGGCATGGACTACCGCTGCATTCTCAACAAGACGGATACCTCCGACCTGCGCAGGCGGGCGGAGGTCATCGCCGCCGGTCTCAGCCGGCTGGGCATTCTGACGCTGATCCAGCGTTACAGCGAAAAGGAGCGGGGAGGACTATGCTGGTTCTGATCAAGGGCGCGGGAGACCTGGCCACGGGAGTGGCCTACCGCCTGTACCGGGCGGGGATGAAGATCGTGATGACCGATATCGCGCAGCCCACGGCGGTGCGGCGGACGGTGGCCTTCTGCCAGTGTATCTACGACGGCACGACCGTGGTAGAGGGGGTGACGGCCCGTCGGGTGGACACCCCGGAGCAGGCCATGGCCTGTGTGGGGCGGGGAGAGATCCCGGTGCTGGTGGACCCGGAGGCGGCCATCCGCACCCAGCTCCCCTTTGACGCCGAGGTGGATGCCATCCTGGCCAAGTACAATGTGAACACGAAGATCGATGACGCGCCCATCGTGCTGGCCATGGGCCCCGGCTTTACCGCCGGGGTGGACTGCCACGCCGTCATCGAGACCAAGCGGGGCCACTATCTGGGCCGTGTCATCGAGGAGGGGAGCGCCATCCCCAACACCGGTGTGCCCGGCGACATCGGCGGGTACACCACAGAGCGGATCATCCGGGCCTGCCGGGATGGCGTATTCCACCCGGTGGCCGCCATCGGCGACACGGTGAGCAAGGGGGATGTGGTAGCCAGGGTGGACAATGAGCCGGTCTATGCCCTGATGCCGGGCACCGTCCGGGGCATGCTGCCCGACGGACTCCATGTGACGCAGGGGATGAAATCCGGGGATATCGATCCCCGCTGCGCCTATGACCACTGCTTTACCATCTCGGACAAGGCCAGGGCCATCGGCGGCGGCGTGCTGGAGGGCCTGCTCTATTTCCGCCGGAAAAACGGCGGAAACATGATTTAACGGGGTGCACAGGGCGCCCCGCAGCAAAGAGGAGAACAAGAAATGGAACGACTGATTTTGTGCGGCGGCGGCCACGTGTCGCTGGAGGTGGCCTATATGGCCAGCCATCTGGAGTTCGATATCGTGGTCATCGACGACCGCCCGGAATTTGCCAATGAGGAGCGATTCTCCATGGCTTCCCAGGTCCTGTGCATGCCCTTCCTGGAGGCGCTGGACCAGTTGGGCAGCCGGGAGGATGACTATTATGTGATCCTGACCCGGGGCCACGCCTTTGACAGCGACTGTCTGGCCAAGGTGCTTCAGGGCGACTACGCCTATGTGGGCATGATCGGCAGCCGCATCAAGGTGGCCGCCGTGATGAAGCGGATGCGGGAGGAGGGCTATCCGGCCAACGTGCTGGCCGGCGTCCACTCTCCGGTGGGGCTGCAGATCGGTGCCCAGACCCCGGCGGAGATCGCCGTGTCCATCCTGGGCGAGATCATCCAGGAACGGGCCAGAAAGGGCCCCGGCACCCCGCCGCCCCCCAGTGAAAAGGGCGTGCTGTGCACCATCACCCGCAAGAGCGGTTCCGCCCCCCGGGGAGAGGGAACGTGGATGCTGGTGCGGCCCGACGGGAAGTGCGTGGGCACCATCGGCGGCGGCGCAGTGGAATACCAGGCCAAGCTGGATGCCCTGGAGATGATCAAAAACGGCGCGGAGCGCGACCACAGGCTCTATGACCTCTCCCACGCGGCGGCGGAACTGGGCATGGTCTGCGGCGGCAAGATCGAAGTGGACTTCGTCAACCGGAAGTAAGGGGGAGCCATGAAGGAGATCGTGATGTTCGTGCAGCAGGGCTGTCCCCACTGCAAACGGGCCTTCAAGTGGCAGGAGGTTCTGACCGAAAAATTCCACCCGGAGTGGCGGGATGTGCCTGTCCGGGTGGTGGACGAGCTGGAGGAGAAGGAATACGCCGACTCCTTCGACTACTACTATGTGCCCTCCTACTATGTGGACGGCGTGAAGGTCCATGAGGGGCCGGTGACGCAACAGGATGTGGAGCGGGTGTTTGAGACTGCCCTGTCGGAATAAGACAGTGAAAAAGGGCGTGGCCGGCATACTGCCGGCCACGCCGTTTCTTATTTTGATGGGGTGATCATGCCTGAAGGTCCTCCGGACGGTCCACGTCAGAGAGCTCCCGGGGGTGGCAGGCTTCCACCAGCAGCAGCCGTTCCGGGTGGCGGCGGATGATCTGCCCGCCGCCGGCGTCGCCGGTAAGGGCGAGCAGGTCGGGAAAGCAGTCGGCGGGAAAGACCGCGGGGTTGCCCCGCCTGCCTTCCGCGGCCAGGGCGCAGATGCGGCCGGGATGGGCCCGGAAGGCGGAGAGCAACCGCGCCACCGACTCCGGCGTGAGCCAGGGCTGGTCGCTGACGGCGAAGAGCACGCCGTCCATCCCCTCCATGGCCGCGGTCCCCAGCCGCACCGAGGCCGAGATGCCCTGGGCGGCCGCTTCATTGAGAATGGGGGTAAAACCGAAGCCGGGGGCCATGGCGAGCACCGCCTCATACTGGCTGACCACCGCCCGGCGGGCAAAGGGGAGACCGGCATAGGTCTCCATGGCCCGGCGGACCAGGGGCACGCCGCCGGCCGGGGCCAGCAGCTTGTTGGAGCCAAAGCGCCGGCCGAAGCCCGAGGCCATCAGGACACATCCGATGTCCATGCCTTATCTCCAGAACTGAGAAGGTCCGCGGGAGACGTACTTGCCCAGGCCCTCCTTCACCACTTTTCCGTCTTCCACAGCTATCTCGCCGCCCAGAAGGACGGTCTCAGTGCGGCCGGCCATCTCCATGCCCTCATAGGGCGTGTAATCCACATTCTGATATTGATGGGCCGCACTGATACGCCAGGTATAATTCGGATCAAAAATTACGATATCGGCGTCGCTGCCTACGGCCAGCGTGCCCTTTTGGGGGAACATGCCGAAGAGCTTGGCGGGCCGTTCGGAGAGGGCCTTCATCATCTGCAGCAGGTCGATGTGGTCGGCCTTCACGCCAAAGGTGTACATGAGACAGGGACGGTGCTCGGTGCCGGGGATGCCGGGGGGAATGGCGGAAAAGTCGTCCTTGCCCAGCTGCTTGGTGGTGGCATAGTTGAAGGAGCAGTGGTCGGTGCCGATGGTGTCGATATCGTCGTCGCCCAGGGCCTCCCACAGGGCGTCCACGTCGTCCTGCTTGCGCAGGGGCGGGGAAAAGACGAATTTGGCGCTCTCGAAGCCGGGGAGCTGATATTTCTCATCGGTGAGGGTGAAGTACTGGGGGCAGGACTCCAGATAGAGGGGCTGCCCGTGGGAGCGGGCCAGCAGGGCGGCGTCCAGGCCCCGCTGGGTGGAGAGGTGGACCACGTTCACCGGATAACCGGCCTGCTCGGCCAGGGCCAGCCAGCGGTTGACGGCCTCGGCCTCGATGACGGCGCTGTGGGCCAGCGGATGGGAGGCGGGGGAGGGCTTGCCCGCGGCCTTCAGCTCGGCGATGGACTCGTCGATCAGGTCGCCGTTTTCGCAGTGGCAGCCCACCACGCCGCCCTCCTGTCCCACGGCCTTGATGACTTCGTAGGCCACCCGGTCGGAGATGCGCATGCCGTTGTAGGCCAGATAGACCTTGTAGGAGGTCACGCCCTGCTCGGTCATGCGGGGCAGCTCATCCCGGATGCGCTGGTCCCAGTCCACAATGGTCATGTGGAAGGAGTAGTTGCAGGAGGCATGGCCGTCGGCCCGGGCATGCCACTCGTCCAGGGCGGACTGGAGGGAGCAGCCGTGCTCCGGCTCGGCAAAGTCCAGCACGCAGGTGGTGCCGCCGGCCAGGGCGGCCCGGGTGCCGGTCTCCCAGTTGTCGGCAGTCTCGTTAATGAGGCCCTTGTTCATCTCAAAATGGGTGTGGGTGTCGATAAAGCCGGGAAAGACCAGCTTGCCGGAGGCGTTGATGACCCGGCTGTCCCCAACGGGCAGGCCGGCGCCCAGCTCGGTGATCTTCCCCTGGTCCACGCGCAGATCGGCTTTGGCAGGACCGTCCGGCAGGATCAGGGTGCCGTTTTGGATGAGGATGGACATGTAAAAACCTCCTTGTAAGAATAAAAGTACCGTGAAGCCCCGAGGGAAGGTCCTCTCTGTGGACCATGAAAAAAGGCGGGCCACATCCAGATGGATGTGGCCCGCCTTTCAGGGCTACGTTACAGCCAGTTCCGGCACTATTCTATCACACCGGAACAGTGAACGCAACAGTTCAATGGATACAAAGACAAAACTCAGGGGTTGATGCCATTGGCCTTGAAGGCGCTGAGCAGGGCGTCCATGTCGGGCTTGACCAGCATGGGCTCGCCGGCGGCCTTGATGCCGTTGGCCACGTCCTTCAGGCCGTTGCCGGTGACCACGGAGACCACGGTGGAGTCGGGGTCCAGCAGGCCCAGCTCCAGGGCTTTCTTCACGCCGGCGGTGCCGGTGACGCCGGCGGGCTCGCCAAAGACGCCCTGGGTCCGGCCCAGCAGGCGCATGGCGGCGAGGATCTCATCATCGCTGACGTTGATGACCAGACCGTTGGACTCCCGGATGGCCATGAGGGCCTTGTCGGCGTTGCGGGGCACGCCCACGGCGATGGAGTCGGCCAGGGTGTTCTCCTCCATGGGCTGCCAGGGGGTGTCGGTCATGATGGCCCGGTTCAGGGGGCAGCAGCCCTCGGCCTGGACGCTGATGAGCCGGGGCAGCTTGTCGATAAAGCCGATATTGTACAGGTCCTTCAGGCCCTTCCAGGCGCCGGCGATGGTGCAGCCGTCGCCCACCGAGAGGGCGATGTAGTCGGGCACCTGCCAATTGAGCTGCTCCATGATCTCCAGGGTGACGGTCTTTTTGCCCTCGGACAGGTAGGGGTTGATGGCGGCATTGCGGTTGTACCAGCCCCACTTCTCGATGGCGGCCTTGGACAGCTCAAAGGTGTCCTCATAGGAGCCGTCCACGCTGACCACGGTGGCGCCGAAGATGCGCAGCTGGGCCACCTTGCCCTTGGGGGCGCGGCTGGGGACGAAGATATAGGTCCTGAAGCCCGCCGCCGCGGCGTTGCCCGCCAGACTGGAGGCGGCGTTGCCTGTGGAGGAACAGGCGATGGTGTCCGCCCCGGCCTCCCGGGCCTTGACCACCGCCATGGCGGAGGCCCGGTCCTTCAGAGAGGCGGTGGGGTTCTGGCCGTCGTCCTTGATGTACAGGGTCTTCAGGCCCAGCTCACTGGCCAGACGGTCCGCCTTGTACAGGGGGGACCAGCCCACCCGCAGGGGGGTGGGGGCGGA
>JALEZN010000147.1 GCA_022772585.1 Clostridiales bacterium | reverse complement strand
GCCGCCCGGACGCTGGCCGCCGCCCATGGGCCGGCCCTGGCCGGCGGGACGGGGAGGAGGATCCATAGCCTTCTTGATGGAGAGGTTGATCCGGCCGTTCTCGTCAATGCCGATGACCTTGACCTTGACCTCCTGTCCTTCCTTCAGATGGTCCTTCACATCGTTGACATAGGAATAAGCGATCTCCGAGATGTGGACCAGGCCGGATTTGTTCTCCGGCAGGGACACGAACGCGCCGAATTTTGTGATACCTGTGACTTTTCCTTCCAGAATCGAACCAACACCAAACTCCATACTGACCGAAATATCCTCCTTATTGTTTTGCAGGGGCGCACAGGCCCATCAATCGGTGAAAATGATGACCTGATCCCCCGGCGCGGCCAGTCCCAGCTTGCTGCGGGCCATCTCAGCCTGCCGCTCAGGATCGCCGCTGTTTTCCACGGCGTCCCGCAGATCGGCGTTGACCTGGAGCTGTGTGTTCCGCTGCTCGGTCAGGGCGGCCTTGTCTGTCTGCGCGTGGGCGATCTGCGTCCGCATGTTGAGCAGCGCGCTTGCGGTGGCCACGAGAAGGGTGAGCACGACCAGCTTCGTCAGAAATCCCGCACGTTTTATTCTCATGGGCGCCGCTCTCCTTTCCGGCCGCGGCCCTCCGGGACGCGGTATCATCCATTTCTCCGATTAGCAGTCTTATTTTATACCACTTCCGGCGATAATGGAAGCTCTTTTTTGCGGTATCGGCCATTTTTTTAAAGAGCGACAGGAGAAAATGAAAGGGAAGGGCCGCCAGGCGGAGCAGGGCGCCGGTCAGATCGGCCAGGCGGTAGCCCAGAAAAAGGGCCAGGGGGCTGAGAAGGAGAAAATAGACCACCGCGCCGGCCAGCACGGCCAGCACCATGTACAGCCGCAGCACCCCCTGCCCGGTATTCAGCGCGTGGAGGAAGAGAGCCAGGGTCACCAGAAGCCAGAAGAGCAGATCCAGCATTCCGCCCAGTGCCCGGAGATGGACCCGGACCCGGAGCACCCGGAAGCAGTCGTAAAGCAGCCCCACGGCGCCGCCCAGCGCCAGGGCGGAGAGAAGGGCGGTGAGCTGCCCGGCAACGGATACGCCCATCTCAGCGGAAGAGGCGGGAGAGCAGGCTGCCCCGGTCCCGGCGGCTCTCCTCATAGGAAAGGGAGTCGATGGTGCCCTCCACCTTCAGGTCGCCGCCGTCCAGGCTCAGCTTTTCGATGTGCAGGTCCTCCCCCCGGACTACCAGCGCGCCGCAGGCGGTGTCCATGACAATGGTGTTTTCATCGAAGCTCTCCACCTCCTCCACGCCGGAGACGGTGAGCTGCTCCCGCTCCTCCAGGATCACGTGGTGGGCCGCGTCGGGCCGGGTGTTTTTTCCGTCATATGGCATGGTGATCTCCGCCTTTCCCAGTGTCTTTGTACCATGTATATGGACGGGTGGGACGAGATATGCCTGACCGCTGTATGCCGGGAGCCTCCCCAGCCTGGTTGACGGCGGGGCGGGAAGAGGATAAAATGGAGCAAATAGATCAGGAAAGGAGCGGCAGACCATGCTGCAGGATGAGGTGCTGGCCCTTTTGAAGGGGCAGGAGGGCCCCCGGTCGGGGGAGGAGATGAGCCAGGTCCTGGGAGTGAGCCGGGCGGCGGTGTGGAAAGCCATCCGGGCCCTGCGGGAGAACGGGTATACCATCTCGTCGGCCCCCAACCGGGGCTACCGGCTGGAGGACTCTCCTGACCGGATCTCCGCCGGGGAACTGGCGGGGGCTTTAAAGGGCCGGACTCTGGGCCGGGAGCTTCTGTGCCTGGACGAGATCGACTCCACCAACAGCGAGGTGAAGCGCCGGGCCATGGAGGGGGCCGCCGAGGGCCTGGTCATCCTGGCCGACCGGCAGACCGGGGGCCGGGGCCGCCGGGGGCGCACCTTCCTGTCTCCGGCGGGGAAGGGGCTGTACATGTCGGTCCTGCTGCGGCCCCGGACCGGATTGCGGGAGCTGATGTGGCTTACGGCCTGGACCGGCGTGGCGGTGTGCGACGGCATCCAGCGCGCCTGCGGCGTCCGGCCGGGTATCAAATGGACCAACGACATCATCCTGGACGGCAGGAAGGTGTGCGGCATCCTCACCGAGCTGGGCATGGAAGAGACCGACCGGCCCGAGTACGTGGTGGTGGGCATGGGGATCAATGTGAGCCAGACGGCGGAGGACTTTGGCCCGGAGGTGGCGCCGGTGGCGGTCTCTCTTACCCAGGCGCTGGGGACGGCCCCCCGGCGGGCGGCCCTGGCGGCGGCGGTGCTCACCGCCCTGGACGAGAGGTATGCCTCCTTCCCCCGGGAGAAGGAGCGCTGTCTGGAGCAGTACCGGCGGGACTGCGTGACCCTGGGAAAGGAAGTACGTCTGATCCGGGGCGGAGAGGAGCGGACGGCCTTCGCCGAGGAGATCGACGAGGATTTCCAGCTGGTGGTCCGCCTGCCCGACGGGCGCCGGGAGACGGTGAACGCCGGCGAGGTGTCGGTGCGGGGGCTGTTGGGCTACATGTGATCCGGACAGATAAGAAGAATAAAGAGCCTGCCGGCCACCGGGCCGGCAGGCTCCTTTTGCGCCGCAGGGATGCCTGGAGCTTATTGATAAAACATGCCGAAGAACTCCTGGTAGGTATCTTTGACAAACTGCTGGTGTTCCAGCATATAGAAGTAGGCAAACTCACCGTCGCCGTCCCGGATGGCTTCGTAGATCTTTTCATGCTGGCTCTGGAGCTTGGCGGTGATGCTCTTCTGGCGGAAGGGAGGGATCAGGCTCATCATGGGAGGCGAGACCTCCTTTTTGAGGAGGGATTCAAAGAAATCGGTGAGGATCTGGTTGCCGATGGCCCGGATGATAGCCAGGTGGAACCCTTCCAGCACACCCTCCACCGGCACCAGATGATCTCCGATGGCGCGCCGCGTCTCCTCACTGCCGTGGGTGGCCAGATAGCGGGCGGCGGCGGGCTCCAGTAAAAGGCGGATATCGGTGGACTCCAGAAAGCTCTTGGGATAGGCGGCCTTTTCCCCGGAATGGCCCAGCAGATCCTCCCGGTCCAGCAGGACGAAACTGCCCTTTCCCTTGACGGTGCGGATCACCCCGGCTTCGCTGAGCAGACGCATGGCCTCCCGCACGGTGATGCGGCTGACCCCCATCATCTCGGTGAGCTCCTTTTCGCTGGGCAGCAGGTCGCCTTTTTGGTACATGCCCTCTTCAATCATGCCGCGGACCCGCTCCACGACCTGCTCATAAAGCCGTTTTCCGGCTGAGATCTTTTCCATGTGCGTTCGTTCCTCCGTGCCCGGCCTGCCGGGCGTTTTCCTGCGGATTGCCCCCATCCGCGGGCAATCCGGCTGTTATTCCTAAATTATAATATCCCGGCGGCTAAAAAGCAAACATCCCGGCGAAATTTTCGCCGGGATGTCTGCCTGTCGGGAGATAGAGAGGAGAGAAGTCAGGCGGCCCGGGCTTTTTCTTTCCGGGCGCCGTCCAGAGTAATAAAGCATACGCTGGTCAGGATCAGGACGCTGCCTACCACGATGCCCCATGTGACCGGGTCGGAGAACCAGACGGTGCCGAACACCACACTGACTACCGGCTCCAGCATGGAGAGGAAGGAGGCGGTGGAGGCCCCCAGCCGCTGGATGCCGAACATCATCAGGAAATAGCCGGCCACTGTGGCCAGGCCGGAGCAGCAGATGAGCTGGAACCAGCTGACCGGGCTGCCGGGCAGAGCCAGGTTGCCGGTGGCGGGGGCCAGCACGGCAAAGAGCACCGTGCCGGGCAGGGAGACATAGAAGAGTTTGACCTCCAGGGCCAGCTCATTGGCGGGCCCTTTTTCATTGGCGATGAGATAGCCGCCGTAGGTAAAGGCCGAGATCACAGCCAGAAGGATGCCGACAGGGGGCAGAGCGCCGTTTTTCCCGGTGAGGAAGAGCATCCCGGCGATGGAGACCACGATAGCCGCCACCTGCAGGCGGGAGAAACCCTCCCGGAACAGCGTGCCCATGACGACGCACACCACTGTGGGGTACAGGAAGTGGAGCATGGTCACCGTGCCCACGGGCATAAAGAGATAGGCGGTGTTGATGAGCATGGCGGTGGCCACCATGCCGAACACACCCATGATCACGGCCTGGAGCCACTGGTTCCGGGGTACCCGGACGCTGTGTCCGTGGAGTTTGGCCATGGCCAGGGTGACCAGGGAGATAATGAGGTTGGTGAAGAACATGAGGCTGAAGATGGGCAGGCCGTCCATCATCAGCTGCTTTTGCATGGAGGGCATGATGCCCATGATGGTGGCCGAGAAGACCACGGCCAAAATTCCGGTTCCCATGGCGGCCTCCCTCAGCTTCTGGTCTGAGTGTCAGCGGCGCTGACGCGCATGGCGGCCTGACGGGCGTGGAATTCATCCTCGTCCACCAGCGTCAGCGCGCCGGTGGGGCAGACCTTCACGCAGGCGGGCAGGAGCCCGGCGGCCTGCCGGGTAATGCAGGCGTCGCACTTGCGCATCTTGCCGTCGGGACCAAAGGTGGGGACGCCGTAGGGACAGGCCATGGCGCAGGAATGGCAGCCGATGCAGTTGGTGGTGTCATAGAGAGTGAAGCCGGTGTCCGGGTCCTTGGTAAGGCAGCCGGAGGGGCAGCCCATGACGCAGGGCGCGTCGTCACAGTGTTTGCAGCTGACCGAATAGAAGGAGAGGTGCTGCTCCTTTTCCAGAACGAAGGTGTGGCGGAAGGGCTGCTCGCCGCCGGGGATGTCCACATCGTTCTGGTCCATGCAGGCCAGGGCGCAGGCGCCGCAGGCCGAGCACTTCTCGGGGTCAAAGAAGAGGTATTTCTTCATGGGTTCAGGACTCCTTTCTGACGGCGCACCGGGTGGACCGGTAGGCGGCAAAGCCGGAGTAGGGGTCCAGATGATCGCCGTCCAGGAGGCTGTTGGCGTCAGCCTCCGAATAGCCGTGGTAGAGATTGACCAGCTTCCGCGGCATGCTGATGGTGGGATGGACCTTTACGCTGACGCTCCCGCGGAGGGTGGAGATCACGACGCGGTCCCCCTCCTTCACGCCCAGGGCGGCGCAGTCCTCCGGGTTCATATCGGCGGTGGGGTCGGGCCGGAGGGAGCGGTTGCAGGGGCACTTGTGCAGGCGGGAATGAATGGCGTTGGGGATGCGGGAGCCGGAGGTGAACAGGAAGGGATAGGCCTCCGGATCGGCGCCGTCCATGGGCTCGGTGTAGGTGGGGAGCGCGTCCAGACCCCACTCGGGATGGGCCTCGATGAGGGCGGATTTGAGCTCCAGCTTTCCGGTGGGGGTCTTGAGGCCGTGCTCCAGGTGCTCCAGGGGGGCGAAGGTCTCCACCGGGGCCACCGGGATGGGCAGCTCGGCCGCCTTGAGCTGGTCCAGCGTCACGTCCAGATCCTGGATGATGTACTCGATGCATTTCTCATAGCCGGACTTGAGCAGCTCGTCATCCAGCTCCAGGGCCTGGGCCAGCTCGGAGATGATCTGCACGTCGGGCCTGGACTGGAAGCGGGGCGGGATGACCGGCTTGGTAAAGATGGCCAGACCGCCGGAATAGGGTTTGAACTCCCCGCGCTCCATGGAGGTGCAGGCGGGCAGGACGATGTCGGCGTATTTGGCGGTATCGGTGAGGAAAAGATCGGTGTCCACAAAGAAGTCCAGCTGCTCCAGGGCGCGGAACATCCGGCCGGAGTCGGGCCACATCCGGGCGTTCATGCCCAGCGCAAAGACCGCCTTGATGGGGTAGGGGTCCCCGGTCTCGATCTGGCGGGGCAGGTCCATGGACTGCATCTCGCCCTCCAGCGCATTCCACAGGGGGAAGCGGCCGGCGCCCACCGGGGGCTTGGCGTTTTTGGGACGGGTGGCGTACTGGAACTCCTCCTCCCGCAGGTGGAAACCGCAGTCCACGTGCATATAGGTGTGCTCCACCGGCTTCTGGCAGCCGGGCTTGTCGAAGCAGCCGGTGATGACCAGCAGGGAGATGATGGCCCGGTAGTTCTGCATGCCGTTTTTGTGGTGGGGGATGGGGGCGGAACACTCGTTGGAGGAGATCCGCCGGCTTGCGGCGATGAGGTCGGCCGCTTTCACCACGTCGGCATAGGGCACGCCGGTGAGGGCCTCGATATTGCTCTCATTGAAGCCCTTGACGTACTCGGCGTACTCCTCAAAGCCGTAGACATACTTGGAGATGAAGTCTTTGTCGATCTGGCCCCGGCTGATGAGCACGTTGGCGATGGCAAGGGCCAGGGCGCCGTCGGTGCCGGTGCGGGGCTGAAGGAAGAGATCGGCCAGCTTTTCTGAGGCGGGAGTACGGCGGGTGTCTATGATAATGAATTTCAGGCCTTTGGCCTTGAGCTCCATGGCCCGCTTGGCGCCCATGTAGCTGGAGTAGAAGGGATTGAAGGCCCAGCCCAGGAAGAGGTCGGAATTGGCCATGTCGGGCGAGCCCTGGTCACCGGCGGTGAGCTTCCATGCCATGAAAGCGGAGGTGTAGCATGCGCTGGACTCGCTGCCATAGTTGGGAGAGCCGAAGGAGTAGGCCAGCCGGCGCAGATACTGCCGGTACCACTTGGAGTAGCCGGAATAGAACGCCACCGACTCGGGACCGTACTGGGCCTTGGCGCCGTTCAGGTTCCGGGCGATCTCGGCATAGGCCTCGTCCCAGGTGATGGGCTCAAACTTGCCCTCGCCCCGCTTGCCCACCCGGCGCAGGGGGGTCTGGATGCGGTCCTCCCGATAGAGGTACTGCCGGTTGGCCAGGCCCTTGCTGCACAGCCTGCCGCCGTTGACCGGATAATCGTCGGTGCCCTCGATCTTGATGACCTCGCCGTCCTTCACATAGCAGCTCAGGCCGCAGTGCATGCCGGGAGAGCAGATGTCGCAGAGAGAGTGCTTTATCTCGATCCCGGTGTCCTCGCCGGGGATCTTGGCCTTGATTTTTTGTTCCAGAGTGATCATGCCATCGCCTCCAAGGTGTCAATGAAGTTGCCCTCCAGCCCGTAGCGGAGGAGCTGGCCCCGCTGTTCCGGCGTAAAGCCGGTGCGCTCACCCCGCAGGACCTTGATAAGGTGGGCTTTGAGGATGCCGCTGATGCCGTAGTTATCCAGAATGTTGAAGCCCACGGGCCAGCCGTCCTTTAGGACCGCCTGCAGGTAGAAGCGGTGATCCGGGCTGTGATACTGATAGACCTCTCCGGTGGCCCGGTTGTCGCCCAGGCCGATGAAATCCATGCCCAGGAAGTGGGTGATGTTGTGGAGGATGTTGCCGTCGGTCTCATCCCCCACGCCGGCCATGTTCCGGCCGGCCACCCGGCCCTGGACACCGGCATTGGCCCACAGGCCGATGATCTGGGTCTGACCGGACTGGATGTTGTTGCCCTGGCAGCAGTCCCCCGCGGCGTAGATCCCCCTGGCCGAGGTCTCCATCCGTCGGTCCACCACGATGCCCCGCTCGATCTTCACCTGGGCTGGGTCGAGAATGCCGGTGGCGGCCCGGGTGCCGATGTTGAGGACCAGAAGATCGGTGTCCAGCGTGGAGCCGTCGGCAAAGGTGACCCGGTAGTCGTCGGCGGTCTTTTCCGCGCCGGACAGGGCCTGACCGAAGGCCATGCGGATACCCAGGGTGCGGATGCGCTCCTCGATCATGGCGGAGACCTCCGGATAGGCGGCCAGAGTGAAAATATGGGGCGCCATGTCGGCCAGAGTGACCTGGATGCCCCGCTTGAGGAGCAGCTCGGCCACCTTGATGCCCACCATGGAGGCACCCACCACCACGGCACTGCGGTAGGTGCGCTCTTCCAGGGCTTTTTTCAGCCCCACGGCGTCCTCCACGGTGCGCATGCAGAAGGCACCCTCCACTCCGGCAAAGGAGGGCGGGACAAAGGCAGTGGCGCCGGTGGCCACCAGGATCTTGTCATACTGCCGCCGGGAGCCGTCGGCCAGGCACACCAGATGGCCGGCGGCGTCCACAGAGGCCACCCGGGCGCCGGTGATGACGTTGGCGTCATAGCGGGCGCGGATATCCTCCAGGGAGCCGAAGGGGAACATCCCCTCGTAGGGCAGCTTTCCGGCGACATAGTAGGTGGTCAGCATGGGATTATAGGGAGGCATGGCGGTCTCGGTGTAAATGTCCACCGGGACGTCGCAGCCCGCCTCCCGGATGGCGGCCAGGGCGTGATAGCCCGCGCAGCCGAAACCGATGATGGCGAATTGACTCATAGCTTCTTCTCCTTTTCGGGAAATACCGTCTGGTGTGGCACGGAAGGAAGTCTCCCGCCGGGGTGGGGGATTTCCTTCCGTGTCTACCAGAGGAAGGGGTGCCCCGGGAATGGGGCACCCCTCCACCCGGTGCGCGTCCCCGGCGGAGCCGGAGACGGATTCGGTCACGAAGCGATTACTTGTTCAGGGCGGACTGCTCGCGGCGGGAGAGCACGTGCTTGTAGCGGATCTGGGTGTAGACGAACAGCACCACGATGTAGATAACGCAGGCGATGGCGGCGGGCATGGTCAGATCGGACAGGTTCACGTAGGAGGTGCCCAGCATCAGGATGCCGACGAAGATGAGCAGGACATGCAGGGCGCTCTTCTTCATGTAGAAGTTGGACTTCTTGAACTCCTCGGGGAGCACGTCGGGCAGCTTCCAGCAGGCCAGCAGCACCATGAACTCGGTGAGCATATCGGTGCCGATGCCCATGTTGGAGATGAGGGTCAGATCCATGCCGGTGACGATGGGCAGGGCGCCCATGATGAAGAAGACGGCGAGGATGATGACGGGCACGCCGTTCTTGTTCTCCTCGGCGCACTTCTCAGGCAGCCAGCCCTCCCGGGCGGCGGCCTGGAGACCGCGGGTGACCCAGGACAGGGTGCCGTTCAGGGTGGTCAGCAGGGCGAACATGGCGCCGCCGAACACGAAGAAGAGGTACAGCCAGGTGGGGAAGATCTCCTGCGCCACGTGGGTCAGGTTCTCGAAAGCCACCATGTCCAGAGGCAGGACGCCGGCGGCCACGATGCCGATCAGGGCGTAGAACACGGCCACGATGGAGGTGGACAGGATGATGGCCTTGGGAATGGTGCTGGAGGGATTCTCGATGTCATCGCCGTTCTCAGCGATGAACTTGGCGCCGCCGCAGGCGAAGGACAGCAGGGCGATGCCGGTCAGGAAGTTCTTGGGACCATTGGGCATGACGTTGGCGGTGGTCAGGCTCAGGGTGGACCAGTCCACCTTGGGCAGGCCAAAGGCGATGAACAGGAACAGGCTGATCATCAGGAAGGCCACCATCAGCTTCTGGACCAGAGCGGAGCTCTTCAGACCGATCATGTTGATGAGGGTGCACAGGATCAGGGCGGCCATGGCCACCACAGCCTCATTGAAGCCGGTGAAGATGGAGCAGAAGTAGCTGGCGAAGCCCTTGGCAAAGGTGGCGATCAGGACCTGGCTGAGGACAAACATGCCGATGTACATGAAGCCGGCTTTGTCGCCCATCAGCCGCTTGACGTAGGTATAGCCGGCGCCGGACGCGGGGATGGTGGACGTCAGGATGATGAAGGGGATGCAGGTGGCGATGGCCAGCAGAGCGCCCAGGATATAGGCGTAGGGGGCGCCGTGGCCGGTGAGACCGATGACAATGCCGGTCAGCACCATGACGCCGGAACCGATGATCTGGCCGATGGCCAGGCCCATGCAGTCGCTGAAGTTCAGCTTGGTATGCTGGGCGGCGGGTTTCTTACTCATGATTTGGAATCCTCCCTTTTATTCCCTTATTTCAAAAAAGCCCTCTCTCTGAGCTTATTTGACATAGGTCTGATAGAACCGCTCCAGACCCTCCAGACCCTGCCGGAGGATATCGCGGGTGCAGCCGATGTTCAGACGCATGAAGCCGTCGGCCTGCTTGCCATAGTGGCTGCCGTCGCCCAGGGCCAGACCGAACTCCTTGGCCAGGATGGAGGTCATCTCACCGCTGCTCATGCCGGCGCAGGTCATGTCCAGCCACATGAGGAAGGTGCCCTCGTGGCGGGTGACGCGGATCTTGGGCATCTTCTCGGCCACGAAGCTGTTGACCAGCTCCACGTTGCCCCGCAGGTACTCGCACACGGCGTCCATCCACTCGTCGCCGTGGTTGTAGCCGGCCTCCATGGCGGTAAAGGCAAAATCGGTGGGGCCGAACATCCAGCGGCTGTCAAACTCGTAGCGGACCTTGTCCCGGACCTCCTGATTGGGGATCATGATGCAGGCGGACACCAGACCGGCCAGGTTGAAGGTCTTGCTGATGGCAGTGTAGATCACCAGACGGTCATGGATCTGCTCGAACTTGCCCATGGGGGTGTAGCCGCGGGTCAGGCCGTAGTCGGCGTGGACCTCGTCGCACAGGAGCCAGACCTTGTACTGGGCGCACAGGTCGGCCACACGGGAGAGCTCCTCCTCGGTCCACACACGGCCCACCGGGTTGTGGGGGTTGCAGAAGACCACGGCCTTCACGCCGTTTTTCAGCTCGTCCTCAAAGCGGGCCCAGTCGATGGTGAAGTAGTCGTCCTCATGGTGCAGGGGGCAGTCCACCAGGGTATGGCCGCTGTTCTGGATGGCGGCAAAAAACGGATCGTACACCGGGGTGAAGGTCAGGACCTTATCGCCCTTCTCCACCAGGGCTTCCAGCGCGAAGTAGATGCCGGTGACCACGCCGCAGGTCATGAACATCCAGTCGGTCTCCGGACGCCAGCCGTGGCGGCGCTCCCACCAGCCCTGGATGGCCTGGAAGGTGGAGGGAAGGGGATCAGAGTAGCCGAACACAGGGTGCTCGCAGCGCTTTTTCAGGGCGTCCACCACTGCGGGCACGGTGGGAAAGTCGGTGTCGGCGATCCAGAAGGGCAGCAGTCCATCCGGCTGGCCAAAGCTGTTCTGGAAATTCCACTTGATGCTGGTAGTCCCTCTGCGGTCTACGAACTGGTCAAAATCGTACATTTGAACAGATCCTTTCTTCGTTTCGACAGGCGGCTGCGGTGGATGGGGGCGGGCCGCCCTTCCTGATATGTATTATAACAAGTTAAGACAG
>JALEZN010000105.1 GCA_022772585.1 Clostridiales bacterium | reverse complement strand
TAGCGGCGGTGCGAAATCTCAGTGTCCGCAGACGGTCGATACCCGGTTGGGGCCAGTCCCCAGGCGCACTGCCGATGCGGGTCCAGGGAATCTGAAAGACGGTGCCCATGCTGACCCGGGCCGCGCGCCGGTACAGCGGGTCGCAGCAGGTGGGAGTCACCAGCACGGCGTCCATATTCAACGCCGCGGCCGAGCGGAAGATAGCGCCCACGTTGGTGGGGTCCACGATGCCCTCCAGCACCGCCACCCGCCGTGCGCCGGCGCATAACTCCTCCACGCTGGGCAGTTTGGGCCGCCGCATGGCGCACAGCACGCCCCGGGTCAGCTGATAGCCGGTGAGCGTGGAGAGCAGCTCCCGGTCCCCGGTGTAGACGGGCACGCCGCAGCGGGCGATGATCTCCCGGGCCTGGCCTTCGATGTGCCGGCGCTCCATCAGCAGGGAAATGGGGACGCATCCGGCGTCCAGGGCACGCTGGATGACCTTGGGGCTCTCGGCAATGAATACGCCCTTCTCCGGCTCCAGACGGTTGCGGAGCTGGGCCTCGGTCAGATGGGTAAAGAGCTCCAGCCCGGGGGCGTTCAGGTCACGGATCTCGATGATATCGGGCATGGCGGCCACCTTCAGTTCCGGGCGGCGGAGAGCAGGGCGGCGATCTGATCCACGCCCGCCACCCGGCCGCTGAGGACCAGCTTGCCGTCCACCATCAGGGAGGGGGCGCTCATCACGCCCAGACGGACAATGTCCATCAGGTCCTCCACCTTTTCCACGCTGGCGTCCAGGCCCAGCCGCTCCACGGCCCGGCGGGTGTTCTCATAAAGACGGCTGCAATCCGGGCAGCCGGTGCCGATGACTTTGATATCCATGGATACACCTCAATTCTTCAGCTTCATGGGAAGGCCCACCGTGTCCCGCCAGGCCTGATCCACCACCCGGATGACCTGGGGGCCGATCTTGGAGAGAAAGACCAGCTGGGACTCCTCATGGGGCGGACAGGGCCGGTAGTCCACCAGCTCCTCCACCACGTCCACCTGACGCCAGCCCTCCTCCAGACGGAAGAAGCCCTTGATGCGGTAGCAGGAGGGAAGCACGGCGGCGAGAAAGGCGTCCAGCCGGGGCCGGGACAGCGCTCCCTGGAACCACAGGGAGATGGTCTTGGGCTTGTTGTCCGGCCGGTTGAGGGAGTCCTCACAGGGCGCCCATTGGCGGGCCATCAGGTCCTGGTCCAGGAAGGCGGTGCCGATGTCGCCGTCCACGCAGGTCACCACCGCGCAGGAGGGATTGACCTTCTCCACGGCCTCCAGCACCTGCCGGAGCTGATCGGGGCTTACCAGGTCGGTCTTGTTCACCGCGGCCAGGTGGCAGTGGGCCAGCTGGCGGTCCACCGTCTCCACGTCGGAGAGCTGCTCCGGGAAGTGGACCGCATCCACCAGGCAGATCACTCCGCGAAGCTCATACACCTCCCCGGCCAGGGCGGCCACGGCGCCCAGGATCTCCTCAATATTGGAGGGGTCGGCCAGGCCGGAGCTCTCCACGAACACGTACTCCAGATCGTGTTTGCTCAATTCGGCCAGGGCCTGGACGAAGGAGAGCTTCAGGCAGGAGCAGAAGATGGAGCCCCGGCTGATCTCGGTCATGGCGATGCCGTCCCGGCGGAGGATGTCCCCGTCGATGCCCAGCTTGCCGAATTCGTTCTGGATGACGCCGATCTTCCGGCCCTCCATGGCGCTGAGCAGGTGGAGCAGCAGGGAGGTCTTTCCCGCGCCCAGAAAGCCGGTGAGCACATAGAGCTTGATGCGTTTGGAGTCCATTCAGACACGCTCCTTTTCGTCATTTTGGCAGCCTGTCCCGCAGGCGCAGGAGAGGCCGCCGGTGGGACTGAGCAGCTCCACCAGCAGCTGGGCCGCCCGGCGGCTGCCCGTCTCGCTGATGGAATAGTGGGTCCATTTGCCCTCCCGGCGGGCTTCCACCACGCCGGAGTCGCAGAGGATCTGCATGTGGTGGGAGAGGGTGGACTGGCTGATGTGCAGGTCCTCCAGCAGGACGCAGGCGCATTTTTCGCCGCTGCGGAGGAGCTGGAGGATCTGAAGGCGGTTCTCATCACAGAAGGCCCGGAAGACCCTGACCTGTTCCCGGTAGGGGGAGGACATGGGATCACCTCATATCGAATAAATTCGATATCAGAGTAGCACGGAACGGCCCAAATGTCAATTTGTTTTTCAGATGCGCGGAAAGAGTGGAAAAAGAGGAAAAGCTCCGCTATAATAGATCCGCACCACCCGCTGCGCTGCGGCGGAGCAGGCGCGGCGGCGATCAGAGCCCGTCATACAGCAAGGAGGCTATCAACATGGATTACGCAAAGGAATCGCTTCGTCTTCACTATGAGTGGAAGGGCAAGCTGGAGGTCACCCCCCGGGCGGCGGTGGACAGCAAGGAGGCCCTCTCTCTGGCCTATACCCCCGGCGTGGCCCAGCCCTGCCTGGAGATCCAGAAGGATGTGAACAAGAGCTATGAACTGACCCGCCGGTGGAACACGGTGGCCGTGGTCACCGACGGTACCGCCGTGCTGGGCCTGGGCGACATCGGCCCCGAGGCCGGCATGCCGGTGATGGAGGGCAAGTGCGTGCTCTTCAAGGCCTTCGGCGGCGTGGACGCCATCCCCCTGTGCGTGCGCAGCCACGATGTGGACGAGATCGTGAACGCGGTGGCCCTGATGGCCGGTTCCTTCGGCGGCGTGAATCTGGAGGATATCTCCGCCCCCCGCTGCTTTGAGATCGAACGGAAGCTGAAGGAGAAGTGCGACATCCCCATCTTCCACGATGACCAGCACGGCACCGCCGTCATCACCCTGGCCGGACTGCTCAACGCCCTGAAGCTGGTGGGCAAGAAGATTGAGGATGTGAAGATCGTCACCTCCGGCGCGGGCGCCGCCGGCATCGCCATCATCAGGCTGCTCATCAGCATGGGCCTGAAGAACGTGGTCATGACCGACCGCGCCGGCGCCATCTACGAGGGCCGGGAGGGCCTGAACCCCATCAAGGCCGAGATGGCGAAGATCACCAACGCCAATCGGGAGAGGGGGACCCTGGCGGAGGTCATCCGTGGGGCCGACGTGTTCATCGGCGTGTCCGCCCCCGGCACCCTGACGAAGGAGATGGTGCAGACCATGGCAAAGGACGCCATCATCTTTGCATGCGCCAATCCCACCCCCGAGATCTTCCCCGACGAGGCCAGAGCCGGCGGCGCCGCCGTGGTGGCCACCGGCCGCAGCGACTATCCCAACCAGGTCAACAACGTGCTGGCCTTCCCCGGCATCTTCCGGGGGGCGCTGGACGTGCGGGCCAGCGATATCAACGACGCCATGAAGGTGGCCGCCGCCAGGGCCCTGGCCGGATTGGTGTCTGATGAGGAGCTCAGCGCCGAGTACATCCTGCCCGCCGCCTTCGACCCCAGAGTGAAGGACGCGGTGGCCGCCGCCGTGGCCCAGGCCGCCCGGGAGAGCGGCGTGGCCCGGATCTGAGCCGGAGCCGGAACAGAATAAGAACGTCCGGAGCGCCAGTGATGCTCCGGACGTTTTTTGTTGAGAAAGAAGGGACTTACTCCGCCGTGGCTACCGCCTCGGCCACCCGGACCCCGTCCACGGCGGCAGAAACGATGCCGCCGGCGTAGCCCGCCCCCTCGCCGCAGGGGTAGAGGCCCCGGAGGCCGGTGGATTGCAGATCCTCCCCCCGCAGGATGCGCACGGGGGAGGAGGAGCGGGTCTCCACGCCGGTGAGGACGGCGTCGGGGCTGGCGAAGCCCTTTACCTTGCGGTCGAAAAGGGGAAGAGCCTCCCGCAGGGCGCCGGCCACATAATCGGGCAGGCAGCGGGAGAGGTCGGTCCAGGTGACGCCGGGCCGGTAGGTGGGGAGCACCTTCCCCGGCCCCTGGGAGGGCTGTTCCGCCAGAAAGTCCCCCACGGTCTGGGCGGGGGCGTGAAAGATGGGGGCCCCCTCCTGAAAGAGCGGGTCAAGACCGCCGCTGCCCAGGTCCCAGGCGGCCCGCTCCCATTGCTCCTGAAAGCGCACGCCGGCCAGCGGGTCGTCCCCGGGGAAGTCCTCCGGCCCTACGCCCACCAGGAAGCCGCCGTTGATGTTCTCCCCGTCCCGGGCGCGGCAGCTCATGCCGTTGGTGACCACCTGGCCGTAGTCCGAGGCGGCGGCCACCACCTGCCCGCCGGGACAGACGCAGAAGGTGTAGGCCGAGCGGCCAGAGGGCAGATGGCAGGAGAGCTTGTAGTCCGCCGGGGGCAGCTTGTCCCACACATCGCCAAACTGGGCGGCGCTGATGTCGGCCTGTTTGTGCTCGATACGCACGCCGATGGCAAAATTTTTCCGCTCCATGGGCAGGCCCATCTCGTGGAGCATGGCGAAGGTGTCCCGGGCCGAGTGGCCGGGGGCCAGAATCACCGTGTCGCAGGGCAGCTCATAGGGGCTGGTCTCGGTCATGACGGTAATACCGCAGACCCTGCCCTTTCGGGTGTGGATGGCGGTGAGCCTGTTCTCAAAGCGCACGTCGCACCCCAGGCGGATGAGCTCCAGCCGGAGGTTTTTCACCACCCGGCGGAGGATGTCGGTGCCGATGTGGGGCTTGTGGCTCCAGGCCACGTCGGCGGGGGCGCCGAACTCCACCAGCGCGTCCAGCACGGCGGGGATGCGGCTGTCATGGGTGCCGGTGGTGAGCTTCCCGTCGGAGAAGGTGCCTGCGCCCCCCTCGCCGAACTGCACGTTGGAGGTGCGGGAGAGGGCGCCGGTGCGCCAGAAATGCTCCACGTCCTGCGCCCGCTCGTCCACATCCCGGCCCCGCTCCAGCACGGTGACGGGGATGCCGTTCCGGGCCAGCGTGAGGGCGGCGAAGAGCCCGGCGGGGCCCATGCCCACCACCACCGGGCGGAGGGAAGAGGCCCGGCGCACCGGCGGGAAGCGGTAGGGCTTCCGCTCCACCTTTGACACCTGCCTGGACCGGCACCGGGCCAGCACCCGGTCCTCCCGGGGGACGCTGACCTGCACCGAGCAGACCAGGTGGACGTCGTTTTTCTTCCGGGCGTCGATGGACTGGCGGATCAGCCGCAGCTCACCGATGTCCCCCGGGGGAACGCCCAGCACCCGGGCTGCCCGCTTTTTGAGCTGCTCGGGCGTACCGCCCACCGGCAGGGAAAGACTGTTGATCTGGATCATGGGCGGACTTCCTTACGCCAGACGGGCCGCGGTCTCCAGCGCCACCTCCATCATGGCGGTGAAGGCGGTCTGCCGCTCCTGGGAGGAGGTCTCACGGTGGGTGAGCAGCTCGTCAGACACGGTGAGCAGGGTCATGGCGTTCTTCCCCGCCCGGGCGGCGTTGCAGTACAGGGCGGTGGACTCCATCTCAAAGGCCAGCACGCCCATCTTGCGCCAGGCCTCCACCGGGGAGATGTCGTCATAGAAGGTGTCGTTGCTGCACACGTTGCCCACCGCGCAGCGCAGGCCCCGCTCAGCGGCGATGGCCTCGGCAGTCTTTACCAGCGGGAAGGAGGCGGTGGGGGCGAAGAGGCCGGGGAGCTGGTACTGGCCGGCAAAGTGGGAGTTGCCGCAGGCCCCTAGGGCGATGACCAGGTCGCCGATGCACAGCCCCTCCTGGATGGAGCCGGTGGTGCCCACCCGGATGATGTTCTCCACGCCGTAGAAGTGGAAAAGCTCATAGGAGTAGATGCCCATGGAGGGACAGCCCATGCCGCTGCCCTGGACCGACACGGGCACGCCCTTGTATGTGCCGGTGTAGCCCAGCATGCCGCGTACGCCGTTGACCTGAACGGGATCGGTGAGGAAGGTCTCGGCGATGAATTTGGCCCGCAGGGGATCGCCGGGCATGAGGACGGTCCTGGCGTAGGCGCCCTCGGGCGCTTCGATGTGGGGAGTGGGCATAGAGATTCCTCCTTAAGAATGGTATTTGAGCGGTTTTCTCCATTGTATCACAGGGGACGCGGACGCGCCACCCGCTTTTTCCGGCAGACGGGACAGGAAGAAACAGTGGACAAACCGGGGCTTTGACGGTACAATAAAGAATAAGGCTCTGTGCCTGAGTATAAGAGAGAAAGGGAGGCATCCTTCCCATGATGAAGGTCCTCTATTTGCTGAATTTCGCCGGGAAGGCCGGCACCGAGCGGTATGTGGAGACCTTGGTCCGCTACCTGAACCACACAAAGGTGGAGGCCCACTTCGCCTACAACGAGGGGGGACTGCTGGTGGAGCGGCTGGAGGCGCTGGGCGTGCCCTGCCGCCGGATCGAGATGCGCCGCCGCTTCGACTTCAGGGCTGCCAGGGAGCTGGCCGCCCTCTGTAAGGAGTGGGATATCGACCTGGTCCACTGCCACTACCTGCGGGAGCACTATACCGCCCTGCTGGCCAAGCGGTATGATCCCCACATCCGGGTGGTCTATACCAACCACTTCGTCATGGCCAACGACGCGGTGACCCGGCTCTCCAACCGCTGGATGGACAAGCGGCAGGACCAGATGATCGCCGTGTGCAACCGGGGCAAGGAGCAGCTTATCCGGAACGGCTGGTCGGGCGAGCGCATCCAGGTCATCTTCAACTCGGTGGACCCGGCAGTGTGGGCGGGAGACCGGTCGGAATCCACCCTGCGGCGGGAGCTGGGGCTGAGCGACGACCGTTTCGTGATGCTCTGCGCCTCCCGCTTTGCCGAGGACAAGGGACACAAGTACCTCATCGACTCGGTGAAGCGGCTGACTACCATCACCGACGTGCCCTTCACTCTGGTGCTGGCGGGGGACGGCCCCCTGCTGGAGCCGGCCAAGGCCCAGGTTAAAGAACTGGGGCTGGAGGACTGCGTGAAGTTCATCGGCTTCCGCAAGGACATCAAGAACCTCTACAAGGGCTCCGACCTGTACGTCAACTCCTCGGAGCACGAGGCCCTGTCCTACCTCATCATCGAGGCCATGGCCGCCGGTCTGCCCGTCATCGCCACCGACATGGGCGGCAACCGGGACATCGTCAACGACGAGGCCGGCTGCGGACTGCTGGTGAAGTACGACGACCCGGTCTCCATGTCGGACGCCATGAAGCGCCTGATGGAGGATAAGGAACTGCTGGAGTCCTGCCGTCAGGGGGCTCTGCGTACCATCGACGAGAAATTTGAGATCCACAAGTGGATGGACAAGACCTTCGCCGCCTATCAGGCGGCCATGAACAGATAGGAGCGGCCCATGTCAATCGCGGAAAACAGTATCTTCGCAGGCTTCTTCCTGCGGCTCTGGTGCGTCCTCGCCGGCGCCTGGAGCGGGAGCAATTTGGGCCGAGCCCTGAACCGGATGGGCCGGGCAGTGGTCCGGTGGGTCCAGGGCAGCGCCCTGTGCCAGTTCGTCTGGCGGGAGGGACGGCTGGTCAAAAGCTGGCCGGACAGCCTGGTCCGCACCCTCTTCACGCTGGTGCTCAATCTGCCCTGTGCCCTGGCCAGATGGCTCTACCGGGCGGGAAAACGGATCTGGGACGGCAGTATCGCCTTCCGTCTGGTTTCCGCCGTGGGCGGAGCCAGCTTCCTGTTCCTGGGGCTCTTCCTGCTGGTCATGCTGGTGGCGCCCCACAGTATGTGGAACAATCTCTACGGCCTGATGGGCGCGGCGGGGCTGACCATTCTCTTCGTCCTGGGCAGCGCCGCACGGCCCAGACTGCGGCTGGAGGCCGGACTGCTGGGCCCCTACATGGTCTTTTACCTGATGTGCATCGGCGGCGCCTTTGTTACCAGCCTGTCCAGCCGGTTGTCCCTGCGGTTCTTCCTCTTCCACGCCACGGCCTTCCTGCTGGTGCTGCTGGTGGTGAGCTCGGTGCAGAAGGTGGAGCAGCTCCGCCTGGTCATCGCGCTGGCGGTGTGCGGCATCACCGTGGCCGCCCTCTACGGCTGTTATCAGAGCTACGTGGGGGTGGAGGTAGTGGCCTCCCAGCAGGATATGACCCTCAACTACGGTATGCCCGGACGGGTCTATTCCTTCTTTGACAACCCCAATAACTTTGCCGAGCTGCTGGTGATGCTCATCCCCCTGGACTTCGCCCTCTTTCTGGGAGCGAAGGGATGGCGGGGCAGGCTGTGGTCGGCTGCGGCCCTCATCCCCTGTGTGGCAGCCATCGGTTTTACCTACTCCCGCTCCGGCTGGATCGGCCTGGCGCTAGCGGTGATGGTGTTCATCGCTCTGGAGAACTGGCGTCTGATCCCCGTGATGGCGGTGGCCGGCGTGTGCGCCATCCCCTTCCTGCCTGAGACCATCTATAACCGCATCCTCACCATCGGCAATATGAAGGATTCCTCCACCAGCTACCGCTTCGCCATTTACGACGCCTCGGCTACCCTGATGAAGGACTACTGGTACCGGGGCGTGGGCCTGGGCACCGACGTAATGCAGCGGACTTTCCGGGCTTACCCCGCCATGTTCGACGGCAGCTTCCCCATCCACACCCACAATAACTATCTCCAGATGTGGGGCGAGACCGGCATTCTGGGCCTGATCTCCTATCTGGCGGTGCTGCTCTATGGACTCAAGAGCGGCGTGAAGGCCTATTATCAGACCATGGACCGGCAGGTGCGGCATATCCTGGCCGCCGCACTGGGTGCCTTCTGCGGCATCCTGGTCATCGGCGTGGCCGAGTACACCTGGTTCTACCCCCGGAACATGTTCATCTACTGGTTCCTCTTCGGTGTCATTATGACCTGTGTGAAACTGAGCCGGAACAGCCGCAGGGCCTGAGAAACACAGCACCGCGCCGCGGGATGTCCCGCGGCGCGGTTTTTTGTTCTCACATAATAAGCAAAGGATATGCCAAGTACAGGCGGCGATTGAAATAAAACAGCCCTTGTGGTACAATAGCTTCACTTAGCGAGCCGCCGCGTCAGCGGTGGGGAGCTTAGTGAAACTTGTGCCCGTGGTACAATAGCTTCACTTGGCCAGCCGCCTTCTCGGCGGCGGAGAAGCATTCGGTAAGGTGATTCGGATGGAACTGAAGGTCGTACAAAAACAGGCCCAGGTCCTCTCCCCCATGATGATCCAGTCCATGGAGATCCTGCAGATGGGGGCTCAGGAGCTGGCCGAATTTGTGGAAAAGACCCTCCAGGAGAACCCGGTGCTGGAGGCGGAGGACCACAAAGAGCACAGCCGGGAGGAATTCGCGGACCTCAGGCGGAAGCTGGAATGGCTCCAGAGCAGCGACCGGCAGAACCATGCCTATTATCAGCAGGACGACGAGGACGCCCCCCTGGCTGACCTGGGAGTGGTGGAGGATGAGGAGCGCAGCCTGTACGGCCATCTCCTGTTCCAGCTCCGGGGCCTGAAGCTGGAGAGCGGGGTGCGGGAGGGGGCGGTTTTTCTGGCCGGGAGCCTGGACCGCAGCGGATGGCTGGACGAGGATCTGCCTGCGCTGGCGGAGGCTGCCCGCCTGCCCCTTCCGGTGATGGAGCGGGCGCTGGAGGTCCTCCAGTCCCTGGACCCGGCGGGGATGGGGGCACGGGGCCTGAACGAGTGCCTGTGCATCCAGCTGCGGCGGAAATATCCCCGGGACAATCTGGCGCTGCGGGTGGTGCAGGAGTGCCTGGAGCCCCTGGCCCGGAACCAGTACGGCCTGATCGCCCGTACCCTGCGCGCTGACGCCGCCGCTGTGCGTGCGGCCTGCGACCGCATCCGGGGGCTCGACCCCCGGCCGGGAGCGGGTTTCGCCGGCCGGGAGGAGACTTCTTATGTGACCCCCGATCTGATCGTGTCATGGCAGTATGACCACTTTGAGGTCCAGCCCTGCCGCACGGGCATCCCGACGCTGAGCCTGAGCGGGTACTATACCCGGATGCTGAAGGAGAGCGGGGAGCAGGAGGTGCAGGACTATCTGAGCGACAAGGTGCGGCAGGCCAAATGGGTGATGCACAGCATCGAACAGCGGCAGAGTACCCTGCTCGCCTGCGCCCGGTGCATCCTGGAGCTGCAGGAGGAGTTCTTCCGCCGGGGTCCCGGCCATCTGGCGCCCATGACCCTGGCCGACGTGGCCGGTCGGGTGGGGGTCCATGAGTCCACGGTGAGCCGGGCGCTGAAGGATAAATACCTCCAGTGCGACCGGGGCACCTATCCGCTGACCTACTTTTTCTCCCGCAAGCTGGGAGAGAGCGGGTCGGGGGACGCGACCCCCGACCGGGCCAAGGCCCTGCTGCGCCGCCTCATCGACGGGGAGGACAAAGCCAGGCCCCTGTCTGACCAGAAGCTGTGTGAGCGGATGGAGCGGGAGGGCTGCCCCATTTCCCGCAGGACGGTGGCCAAGTACCGGGAGGAGCTGGGCATCCCCAGCACTGCGGGACGAAAGCGGTATGAACAGATGCCATAGATACAAAGGTCCGGAGCGCGTTTCGCGCTCCGGACCTGTTCATTACAGGGGGGCAGAGTCCCGGGTGTCCACGTTCCGCTTCCAGCCGAAGAGCCGGTCGGGCAGGGAGTAGGCTGCCAGGATGCCTAGGGCGATGGCCACGGCCAGCTTCAGGGTGGTGGAGGCCGCCTCGGAGGCCTGGAGGGGATGATCCATGAAGATGTGATAGGCGGTGTTGTAGATGGCGGCGCCGGGGACCAGGGTGAAGATGCCGCACACCAGGAAGAGAAGGGTGGGGGTCCGCCGCAGTGTGGAGAACCAGCGGGAACAGGCGGTGAGGACCAGCGTGGCCACAAAGGTGGCCAGCACCGGCGAGGCGGTCCACAGGCCCACCAGCCGGTACACCAGCCAGCCGATGGCCCCCACCAGGCCGCAGTAGGGAAAATGGCGGGGCGGCGCCTGAAACAAAACGGAGAAGGCCACGGTGCCAGCCGCCGCGGCCAGTACCTCCCATATGAGCTGCATCGGATTCACAGGGCGATCCCTCCCAGCACATGGTTCCACACAGTGAGCACGCTGCCCACTCCCACCGCGATGCAGCCCGCCACCAGCACCGCGTCAGTGAGCCGGACCAGACCGGCGATGTAGTCGTTTTCCATAAAATTGCGCACCGCGATGGTCAGGGCCACCCCGGGGACCAGGGGGAAGATGGAGCCGATGATCATCTTGTCCAGATGGGGCCCCACCCCCAGGCGGAACATCAGGCAGCAGAAGAGGGTCACCAGGGCGCTGCTGAGGATGTTGGACATGACCTTGCGCACGGAGAACCGGCCGCAGACGCCCAGCAGGAAGGCGTAGAGCAGCAGCCCGGCCAGAAAGGCCATGGCGCAGTCCCTGAGGCAGCCGCCGAAGAGAAAGCAGAAGCACCCGGCGCCCACGCCGGAGGCCAGAGTCTGGGCCAGCGGCCCGGCGCCCTGGATGTCCCGGATCCGCAGGACTTCCCTGTAGGCCTCCTCGGGGGTGAGGGCCCCGGCGGCAATGCGGCGGGACAGGTCGTTCATGGCCTCCACTTGAGCCAGATGGATGGAATGGAGGGGGATGTGCCTGACCTGGCAGGAATAGTGTTCCCCCTCCACCACGGCGGAGAGAAAGATGCCGTTGGCAATGGTGAACACGCTGCACTGGCGCAGTCCGAACTGCCGGGCGGCGCCGCTCATCAGCTCGTTGGTGCGGAAAATCTCGCCGCCGCTGGAGAGCATGGTCTCCCCCAGCAGCAGCACCAGGTCGAATATCTCTTTCTCACGCAAGCTCATCCCTCCTTCTGTCAGGATGACTCTACTGGAAAACTGCCGGTTTGTCAAGAAGAAGGGAGCGCGGGGAGAAAAGAAAACGCGGGCCGCCCGGAGAGCGGCCCGCGAGGAAGCAGGTATGGGGAAACAGTCATACTAAAACCGGATCAAAAGCTTGAAACGCTTTTGACAGCGCGAAGCGCGTCCGGTTTTTATGAGACGCCGTGACGCACGCATGTGCGGTACGAGCGTGCGCAGCACGCGGGATTTCAAATAAAGCATTTTATTTGAAATCAGTATCAGTCTTTCTCAGACACCAGAGCCTCGCCTACAGTGTAGATGTCGCCGGCGCCTACCGTGAGAATGAGATCGCCGGGCCGGGCCAGCTCCCGCAGGCAGGCGGTGACCTCCGGCAGGGTGGCAAAGTACCGGCTGCCGGGGATTTCCCGGCACAGGTCCCGGGAGGAGATGCCGATGTCGTTGGTCTCCCGGGCGGCGAAGATCTCGGCCAGCAGGGTAATATCGGGCTCCCGCAGCACCTGGGCAAACTCGTGGAACAGGGCGTGGGTGCGGCTGTAGGTGTGGGGCTGGAAGGCACAGATGATCCGCTGGTAGCCCAGACGGCGGGCGGCGGCGAAGAGGGCCTTGAGCTCTCCGGGGTGGTGGGCGTAGTCGTCATAGACTTCGGCGCCGTGGTAATCGCCCTTGTGCTCGAAGCGGCGGCCCGCCCCGTGGAAGCCGGAAAGCCCCTTCTCCACCGCGGCGGCGGGGAAATGAAGGGCGATGGCGGCAGCGGCGGCCGCCAGGGCGTTTTTCACATTGTGGATGCCGGGGACCTGAAGGGCGATGTGGGCGAAGGGCTTGCCCTGATAGACCACGTCAAAGACGGGCAGCCCGTCATGCCACTCCAGATGGGCGGCGTGGACGTCACCCTCCTCCAGACCGAAGGTCATCATGGGCCGCGTCTCCCCCCGGAGAGCGAACATGGTGTTCTCGTCGTCCCGGTTGGCGATGATGAGGCCGTTTTCCGGCACCCGGTCGGCAAAGGCCCGGAAAGAGTGCTCCACGTCGTCCAGGTCCTTGAAGAAGTCCAGATGGTCAGCCTCGATGTTGAGGATGACAGCGATGGTGGGGAAGAAGGAGAGAAAAGAGTTGCAGTACTCGCAGCTCTCCAGAATGATGGTGTCCCCGTGGCCCACCCGGTGGCCCGCCCCCAGCAGGGGCAGGGTGCCGCCGATCATCACCGTGGGGTCGGCGGCGGCGGCCATGGCGATGTGGGTGCACATGGAGGTGGTGGAGGTCTTGCCGTGGGTGCCCGAGATGCACAGGGCATTGCGGTAGGAACGCATGATGGAGCCCCAGGCCTGGGCCCGCTCAAAGACCGGGATGCCGTTGGCGTGGGCCCGGACGATCTCGGGGTTGGAGTCGTGGACGGCGGCAGTGCGGATAATGAGCTCCGCCTCCCCCACGTTCTCGGCCCGGTGGCCGATGGCGATGGAGATGCCCAGGGAGCGGAGATGCTCCACCGTGGGGCCCTCCCGCATGTCGGAGCCGGTGATGACCATGCCCATGCCGTGGAGCACCTCCGCCAGCGGGGCCATGGACACGCCGCCGATGCCCACCAGGTGGGCCCTGCGGCCGGGCAGCATATAGTCATGGATGTCGTGATCGACCATGGGTTTACACAACCTTTCCGGAAGTTTATAATGATTATCATAAAATCTGTGATCGTTTTCAAAAAATCACGGAGACGTCCCAATGGAGCATATTATTATATACCGCGGTATGGGTCTGTTACAAGAGAAAAATACCGAAAGGGGGGAGCACAGGGTGAAAAACATCTGTTTGCCCGGGGGTGTGGAGGACTGCCGCCGGACGCTGTGGGCCGCCGGTTGGCCGGCCTACCCGGTGGGGGGCTGCGTCCGTGACCTGCTGATGGGCCGCACGCCCGGAGACTACGACATGACCACCGCCGCTCCTCCGGAGCGGGTGATGGCCCTTTTCCCCCGCAGCGTCCCCACCGGGCTCAAGCACGGGACGGTCACCGTCCTCACCGGGGATGGCCCGGTGGAGGTCACCACCTTCCGCCGGGAGGGGGGCTACGCCGACGGGCGGCACCCAGACGCGGTGACTTTTGACGCCACGCTGGAGGAGGACCTGAGCCGCCGGGACTTTACCATCAATGCCATGGCCCTGGGGCCCGGCGGAGAGGTCATCGACCCCTTTGGCGGCCGTGAGGACCTGGAGAGGCGGCGCATCTGCTGCGTGGGGGAGCCGGACCGCCGCTTTTCGGAGGACGCCCTGCGGATGCTCCGGGCGGGGCGCTTCGCCGCCCAGCTGGGGTTTGAGATAGAGGGGGACACGCTGGAGGCCATCCGGCGGTGCGCCCCTCTGGCGGAGCGCTTGTCCGCCGAGCGGGTGCGCTCCGAGGTGGAAAAGACCATCTGCTCCCCCCGGCCGGGCTGGGTGCGGTTCTTTTTTGAAGCCGGGCTTTTGAAGCGGTACGCCGGGACGTGGGAGGGACCCTTTGCCCCGCTGGCCCGGCTGCCGGCGGAGAGACTGGCCCGGTGGGCGGGGCTGTGCGCCGCGCTGGGCCGGGAGCCCACCCCCTTCCTGGAGGGGCTGAAGCTGGAGCGGCGGATCATCCGCGCCTGCGCCGTGGGCTGGCAGCTGTGGAAGGCCGGGCTGCCCGGATGCCCGGCGGAGTGGCGGCGGGCCCTGGCGGAGCACGGCGAGGAGGCAGTCCGGGCGGCGGCCTGGATGGGCCGGTGGGCCGGTCAGTCCCCGGACGAGGAGCTGGCGGCGGTGCTCGCCGCCGGGGGATGCCGTTCGGCAAAGGAACTGGCCCTCTCCGGCGGGGACCTGGCCGCCATGGGATACCGGGGCAGAGCCATCGGCGCGGCCCAGCGGTATCTGCTTGGCCGGGTGCTGGAGCGGCCGGAAGACAATGACCGGCAGATTCTTATGGAATTACTGGCCACGTGGAAAGAACGTGCCCGGCAGGCGGGCGGGGGAGGTCAAAGGGAGAAATGACCATGGAAAAACAGGATATCCGCAGCGTGCTGGATGCGCTGCCTGAGGACGAGATCGTCCGCCTGACGGCGGAAAAGGAGGATTATCTCCTCACCGCGGTGGTGGAGGAGCTGGAGCGGCGCCGCCGTTTCCCGGTGGTGGAGCTGCGGGGGCCGGAGAGCGGACGGCGGACGGTGGCCAATTTGTTTGCCGACCGGGCCCGGCTGGGCCGGGCCATCTCCAATGTGCTGAAGGTGGAGGAAAAGGCAAGAGCCCTGGCAGGGCCTGAGTGGGTGGAGAACGCCCCGGTCTACGCCCGCTGCGACACAGGAGACAAGGTGAACGCGGAGGAGCTGCCTCTCTCCCGCCACTACCGGGAGGACGCGGGGCGGTACATCACCTCGGGCATCGTGGTGGCCCGGGACCCGGACACCGGCCGGTACAATCTGAGCTTCCACCGGATGCAGCTCAAGGGCCGGGACACCTTCGGCATCAGCCTTCACTCCCGGGGGGACCTGTGGCGGTACTGGAACCGGTCCAGGGAGCTGGGAAAGGATCTGGAGATCGCCGTGGTCATCGGCGTCCACCCGGCCTATTACCTGACGGCGGGCACCCGGATCGCCCCCGACTTTGACGACTACGACTACGCCGCCGCCTATCTGGACGAAAAAGTGAAGCTGACAAGATGCCGCACAGTGGATCTGGCGGTACCCGCTCATGCCGAGTATGTGCTGGAGGGGGTCATCCGGGCGGAGGAATTCGGGGACGAGGGGCCCTTTGGGGAGTACACGGGCTACGGCACCAGCCGCAGCACCCGCAACGTCTTTCACGTCACCGCCATCGCCCGGCGGGAGGACCCCATCTATCTGGAACTGGTGCCCGGCTTCTCCATGGAGCACCTGCTGCTCAGCCAGTACACCAGGGAGATCATCCTGCTGGACCAGGCCAGGCGGTCCTTCCCCGGAGTTCGGAAGCTGAACCTGCCCAAGAACGGCTGCCACTTCCACGCCTACGTGTCCATCAAAGACCCCCAGCCCGGCGAGGCCCGGCAGCTGGCCATGTTGCTCTTCGGTCTGGACCGGTACTTGAAGCTGGTGGTGGTAGTGGACGAGGATATCGACGTGTTCGACGAGGAGGCGGTGCTGTGGGCCTGCGCCACCCGGATGCAGGCCGACCGGGACGTGTACATCGTGCCGGGGGTCATCTGCAATGCCCTGGACCCATCCTCCAAGGATGGGGTGGCGGCCAAGATGTGCATCGACGCCACCCGGCCCGCCGGATTCGACGGCAGGCGCATCACCCTGCCGGAGGAATCCCGCTGGCGGGCGGCGGAGCTGCTGGGGGACATCTGAGAGAGGAGAGAGGACATGGAGCTTATCACGCTGGAGAAGGAGCGGGACGGTCTGGAGCTGACCCTCACCGCCCAGAGCATGGGCCGGGACTGGAACGTGACCATTACCGGAGGGGAGGTCCCCCATCTGGGAGCGGCCGCCCTGGGAGCCCCCTACCGGCATAAGGACGGGAGCATCGGTTCCTCCGCGTCGGTGCTGGTGCTGCCCAGCCACAAGGAGGACGGACTGGTGAAGCGGGCCGCTGAAGTGCTGGCCAAGCGGCTGGACCGGGCGGTGCTGGTCAGCGGCGGCATCCACATCGACGGCATCGCCCCGGAGCAGATCGCCGCCTTCCTGGATCTGGCCCGGGCGGCGGTGGACGAGCTGGGGGACGCCATGGAGGCCCGGGCGGCGTCCGCCGGGGAGAACTGACCTGATACAAGAGGGGCGGGAGCGGCAGCTCCCGCCCTTTTTTTCTGATCTGACCTTATTAAATATTTGAAAACTGGACATTGATACACAATCAGACCATGGCTATAATAAGGCCATCGCATGAACCGAAGGGTTCAGTTCAAACCGGGCCGGGAGCTGCTCCGGCCATAGAGACAGAGGAAGTGTGTGTTATGAATCAGAGATTTTCCACCCGCAGACTGGCCATGCTGGGCATGATGACCGCTCTGGTCTTTGCCAGCAACTACGCCCGCATCACCATGCCCATCGCCATCGGCGGTAAGACGTCTTTTACCCTGGCCAACATCGTGTGCTGCCTGTCCGGCCTGCTGTTGGGGCCCATCGGCGGCCTGGCTTCCGGCCTGGGCTCCGCCCTGTACGACCTGACCAACCCCCTGTTCGCCCCCGAGTGCTGGATCACCTTTATCACCAAGGGCATCATGGGCCTGGCCGCCGGCCTGGTGGTCAAGAGCAGCCTGGAGCAGGACAAGCTCACCTATCCCCGAGGCCTGGCCGGCGCGGTGACGGGCTGCATCGCCTACTATGTGCTCTATTTCTTCAAGTGCTTTGCCTATGACGGGCTGCTCATCGAGGGCCTTCAGCCTGCCGTGGCGCTGGGCATCCTGCCGCTGAAGGTGCCTGCGTCCATCTTCAATGCCTCTGTGGCCATCATCGCCGCGCCTCCGCTGGCCCTGGCCATCCGGGCCGCCCTGAAGCGCAGCGGACTGAGCCTGAACAAGGCGTAACGGCACAGCGATCCCCCCTTTTATATCCCAGACGGCACCGGCAGACCGGCGCGGGCAGAAAGGCCCGCGCCGGTCTGTTTTTTGCGTTTTCCGGGGGCGGAGGAGTTCCAAAGAAGGGCGGGCGGAATTGTGAACGCTCCACATTGACAGGGCGGGAAACAGGATGATATCATCAAAAAGAAACCTGAATTGCGCGGCAAAGAAGGAGGTATCCCGTACCATGAACGATTTTACCTATTCCATTCCCACCACCGTTTTTTTCGGAAAGGGCAAGCTGTCCGAGCTGGGGCCCGTTCTGAAAGAGCGGGGCGACAGGGTCCTGATGGTCTACGGCGGCGGCAGCATCAAGCGCAGCGGGCTGTACGGCGCGGTGATTGATCTCTTCCGGGCCAACGGCCTGACCTGGGCCGAGCTGCCCGGCGTGGATCCCAATCCCCGGGTGACCACGGTGCGGGAGGGCGCGAAGATCTGCAAAGAACAGGGCATCCAGATGGTGCTGGCGGTGGGCGGCGGCAGCTCCATTGACTGCGCCAAGGCGGTGGCCGCTGCCGCGCGCTACGACGGAGATGCCTGGGACCTGGTGCTGGACGGGAGCAAGATCCGCGAGACGCTGCCCGTGTTCGCGGTGCTCACCCTGGCGGCCACCGGCTCCGAGATGGACGCGGTGGGCGTTATCAGCAATCTGGAGACCCGGGAGAAGCTGGTCATCGGCCATCCCGCCCTGCGCCCGGCGGCGGCGGTGATGGACCCCACCTATACCTTCAGCGTCCCGGCAGCCCAGACGGCGGCGGGCACGGCGGACATCATCAGCCACACTTTGGAGAACTACTTCACCCGGACCGAGGGGGCCTACCTCCAGAAGCGCATGGCCGAGGCGGTGCTCAAGACCTGCATCCACTACGGCCCCGTGGCCATGCGGGAGCCGGAGAACTACGACGCCCGGGCCAACCTGATGTGGGCCTCCAGCTGGGCCATCAACGGCCTGCTCAACCTGGGCTGCGGGGTGGCCTGGACCGTCCATCCCCTGGAGCACGAGCTCTCCGCCTTCTACGACATTACCCACGGCGTGGGCCTGGCCATCCTGACCCCCCACTGGATGCGCTACGTGCTGGACCGGGGCGGCGAGAAGGACTTTGCCGCGTACGGCGTCAACGTCTGGGGCATCGGCCCGTCCCAATCCCAGCGGACCATTGCCCTCCAGGCCATCGAGGCTACTGCCGACTTCTTCCAAAAGGAACTGGGCCTGCCCGCCACGCTGCGGGAGGTGGGCATCGGTGAAGAAAAGCTGGCCGAGATGGCCGCCCGCACCCCCACCATGGGCCTGGATCAGAGCTTCTGTCCCCTGAGCGCCGAGGATGTGCTGAACATCTACCGCGCGGCGCTGTAAACGAGTACGCTCCTGCCCCCCGGAAGGGACCATGTGTCCCTCCGGGGGCTTTTTTTGTCCCGGGACAGGCAAGAGCCTGGGCAAATGCGCATATGGTAGTCGGGAACAGGAGGGCGCGCCATGGGGACGAAACGGAAACGGGAAGGGATACTGGAAAAGACGGCGGAGGTATTCGACCTGCCGGGGGACCTGGTGGCCGGCCTGCCCCGGGTGGAGCTGGTGGGCAACCGGGAGCTGCGGATGGAGAACCACCGGGGCATCCTGGCCTACGGCACGGAGGAGATCCACATTTCGGGGGGAAAGCTGATTTTGAAGATCCGGGGCGAGGATCTGGAGCTGCGCTCCATGAACGCGGGGGAGCTGCTCATCACCGGGCTCATCCGGGGCGTGGACGTGGAATAGGGGGCGGGGGATGAAGCGGGTGATCAATTTTCTCCGGGGCAGTGTGGAGGTGGAGGCCTCCGGCCCCTTCCCGGAGCGGTTCCTCAACCTTTGCGCCCAGCGGGGGGTGTCCTTCTGGAGCGTGGAGTGGCTGGACGGGAACGCGGTGCGCCTCACCGTGCCCCGGCAGGAGCGGGGCGCTCTGGAGGAACTGGGAGAACGGACGGGCTGCACGGTGCGGGAGGTGGAACGGGAGGGGCTGCCTGCCTTTCTGGCCCGCTTCCGCCGGCGGTACGCCCTGCTGGCGGGACTGGGGTGCTCGCTGCTGGCGGTGCTGCTGATGACCCAGTTCGTGCTGGTGGTGGATGTTTCGGGCAACCAGGAGGTATCCACCGCGGCCATCCTCACCACCCTGCGGCGCCTGGGACTGCGGCCCGGCGCCTTCGGCCCCTCCATCGACATCGACCGCACCGAGCAGGAGGCCCTGCTGGAGCTGAAGGACCTGTCCTGGATGGCCATCAACCGCCACGGGACCCGGATGGAGGTGCTGGTGCGGGAGCGGGTGAAGCCCCCGAAACTCGAGGACGACAGCCAGCACGGGGACGTGGTGGCCGAGGCGCCGGGGGTCATCACCCGGCTGGAGGTCCTCTCGGGGGAGACAGCGCTGAAGGTGGGCGACCCGGTGGCGGAAGGGGACGTGCTCATCAGCGGCAACGTGCTGCTGGAGGGGCCGCTCTACGGTGATCACGATGTGGGCTGGCGGCAGGTCCGGGCCCGGGGGCGGATCCAGGCCAGGACCTGGCGCACACTGGAGGCGGAAATCCCCCTGAAAGCCTGTGTCAAGGCCTATACAGGGGAGGAGAAGCAGCGGTGGTATCTGGAATGGATGGGCCGCCGGATCAATTTTTACCGAAAGAGTGGAATTTCCTTCCCACAGTATGATAAAATAAACGAGACTTGGCGCCCTGAGCGGTGGGCCGTGCCGGAACTGCCCCTCTGCCTGGGCCGGGAGACGGTGCGGGAATACACCTGGACCGAGGAGCCGGTGAACCGGGACGCGGCGGAAGAGCTGCTGCGGACGGAGCTGGAGCAGGCCCTGCGGGACCAGGTGGAGCCGGGCAGCGTGGAACACATGGAATACACCGCCGTGGTGACGGAGGAGCTGCTGAAGGTCACCCTGCGGGCGGAGTGTATCGAAGAGATCGGGCGGTTTGTCCCCTTTGAGGGAGAGACTCCCGCTACAGATTGACCCATCCGCGGCGCGCGGGCGGGCGGAGGAGACGAAGCATACCAATGACAGAACAAATCATCAGCATCGAGCGTATGGAAGAGGCGGTGGACCTCTTCGGGTCCTTTGACGAGAATATCCGCCTGATTGAGCGGGAGCTGGGAGTGAACGTGGTCAACCGGGACTCCCAGCTCAAGGTCACCGGCGAGGCCGAGGCCGTCATGTACGGCGTGAAGGCCATCCAGGGTCTGCTTACCCTCTCCAAAAAGGGGGAGGCCATCAACGAGCAGAACGTCCGCTACATCATCAATCTGGTGCGCGCGGGCAACGAGGACAAGATCGGCGCTCTGGCTCGGGACGTGCTGTGTGTCACCGCCAAGGGCAAGCCCATCAAGCCCAAGACCCTGGGCCAGAAGCGGTATGTGGAAGCCATTAAAAAGAACACCATCACCCTGGGCATCGGCCCCGCCGGTACGGGCAAGACCTACCTGGCGGTGGCCGCCGCCGTGGCCGCCTTCCGGGATAAGCAGGTCAACCGCATCATCCTCACCCGGCCGGCGGTGGAGGCGGGAGAGCGCCTGGGCTTCCTCCCCGGCGATCTGCAGAGCAAGGTAGACCCCTACCTGCGGCCGCTGTACGATGCCCTCTTCGACATGCTGGGGCCTGAGAACTACCAGAAATACGTGGAGCGGGGCAACATCGAGGTGGCCCCGCTGGCCTACATGCGGGGCCGCACCCTGGACGACTCCTTCATTATTCTGGACGAGGCCCAGAACACCTCCCGGGAGCAGATGAAGATGTTCCTCACCCGCCTGGGCTTCGGTTCCAGGATCGTCATCACCGGCGACATTACCCAGATCGACCTGCCCGGCGACAAGGTCAGCGGCCTGAAAGAGGCTATGCGGGTGCTCAAGGGCGTGGAGGATATCGAGATCTGCCGCCTGAACGAGAGCGACGTGGTGCGCCACGTCATCGTCCAGCGCATCATCAAGGCATATGAAGAGGACGAAAACCGGAGAAACGCCGGAAAGAAGAACAAGTAAGGGAGAAAGCGGGTATACTGCTATGGAGCATCAGATCATCATCGAGACCGAAGTGGACGGCGTGGAGGACTTTGCCGGCGCCCTGCGCCAGGTCATCCCGGCGGCGCTGGAGGCCGAGGGAGTGGGCCTGCCCTGCGAGGTGGACGTGCTCTTTACCGACGACGAGGGCATCCGTCAGATCAATCTGGAGCAGCGGGACGTGGACCGGTCCACCGATGTGCTCTCCTTCCCCATGTTCGATTTTGTCCCCGGAGCGCCCCCGGCGGCGGGGGACGAAAGCCTGCTGGACCCGGGCAGCGGCCTGCTGCCCCTGGGGGACATGGTGCTCTCGGCGGATCACATCAGGGCCCAGGCCGAGGAGTTCGGCCACAGCCAGCGGCGGGAGGTCTGCTACCTGGCGGTCCACTCGGTGCTCCACCTGCTGGGCTACGACCACCTGGACGAGGGCCCTATGAAGGCACAGATGCGGGCACGGGAAGAGGCCATCCTGGGGGCGCTGGGGATCAGTAGATGAGCCTGCACCGCCCTATGATACCCGCCATCGTGGGCGGAGGATACCTACTATAATGCTCAAGAAAGTTGAGGAACACCTGAATGAACATCAAAAGATCCGGAATGATATCCATCGTGGGCCGGCCCAACGTGGGCAAGTCCACCCTGACCAACGCCCTGGTGGGCGAGAAGA
>JALEZN010000104.1 GCA_022772585.1 Clostridiales bacterium | reverse complement strand
ACAGCCCGTACGCCCAGGCCATCGACCTGCTGGGCACCTACGGCGTCCTCTCCGGCACCGGTGATGGCCGTTTTGACCCGGAGGGCTCTCTGACCCGGGCCCAGCTCTGTGCGCTGCTGGCCCAGGCCCTCAACTGCAATGTGCCTGACGGTCCCAGCGCCTTTACCGACGTGTCCATGGACGCCTGGTATGGCCCCGCTGTCAATGCTCTGGCAGGCATGGGGCTGGTCTCCGGTCTGGGGGATGGCCGCTTCGCGCCCGACGCCCCGGTGACTCATGAGCAATATATCTCCATCATGGGCCGCCTGGCCCGATACCTCAGCCTGCAGTTTGATGAGACCTATGCCCGGATGCCCGACGGTGCCCTGGATACCGGAGCGCTGGCCCCCTGGGCCTCCTGGGCCAGGGGGGATACGTGGCTGCTGGCCCTGAGCCAGCGGGGTTATCTGGGCAACACCCTCAGCCTGCTGTGGGATGATCTGGGCGAGATCGCCCCCCAGTCAGTCACCACCCGGGAGGAGGCCGCCGCCCTGCTCTATCAGGTGCTCTCCTATACCGGTGTATTCCCCATCTGACTGTGCTCCGTGCAAAAAATGTCCTCCGCGGTATGATCGCGGAGGACATTTTCCTTTTGGTCAAAGCGGGATCACTCCGCCGTCACCAGGCGGACCAGCACCTCCACCATCTTCTCCAATGCGAAGGTGGGGATATATTCATGGACGCCGTGGAAATTCACGCCGCCGGTGCACAGGTTGGGACAGGGCAGGCCCATGTAAGACAGCCGGGCGCCATCGGTGCCGCCCCGGATAGGCACCTCCAGCGCCGTGACGCCGCAGGCCTCCATGGCCGCCCGTGCCTTGTGGACCAGATACATATGGGGCTCGATCTTCTCCCGCATATTGTAGTACTGGTCCCGCAGTTCCAGCTCCACCGTACCGGCGCCGTACACCCGGTTCAGGTAATCCGCCGTCCGCTCCATAAATGCCTTGCGCGCCTCGAACTTCTCCCGGTCATGGTCCCGGATGATGTAGCTCAGCTCGGCAAGGGTCTCGTCGCCGGACATGTGCGCCAGGTGATAAAAGCCCTCGTACCCCTCGGTATGGGCCGGGGTCTCGGCGGGAGGCAGCATGGAGACGAACTCATGGGCGATGAGCAGGGCGTTTTTCATCTTGTTCTTGGCCGAGCCGGGATGGATGTTGACGCCGTGAATGCGGACCTTCGCCCCGGCGGCGTTGAAATTTTCATACTCCAGCTCACCCAGCTCCCCGCCGTCCACCGTGTAGGCCACCGCCGCGCCGAAGCCCTCCACGTCGAAATGGTCCGCTCCGGCGCCCACTTCCTCATCAGGGGTGATGGCCACGGCAATGCGGCCGTGAGGGATCTCGGGATGGGCGGTCAGATACTCCACCGCCGTAAAGATTTCGGCCACGCCTGCCTTGTCGTCGGCCCCCAGCAGGGTGGTGCCGTCGGTAACGATCAGGTCCCGGCCCACATACCGCTCCAGGCTTTCAAAGTCGGCGGCCTTCATGACGATATTCTTCTCCCGGTTGAGCACAATGTCCCCACCCTGGTAATGGACGACCTGCGGCTTTATATTGGCGCCCGGCGCGTCCGGAGAGGTATCCATGTGGGCCACCAGCCCCATGCAGGGGACGCCCTCGCACCCCGGTGTGGCGGGCAGCCAGCCGTAGACATATCCGTTCTCATCCATATGGGCATTCTGCAGTCCCATCTGGGACAGCTCGGCGGCCAGAGCTGCACCCAGTACCTTCTGCTTTTCCGTGGTGGGGACGGTGGTCCCGTTTTCATCCGATTGGGTATCATAGGATACGTAATTCAGGAAACGATCCACAACATTCATCGCTCCGCACTTCCTTTCCGGGCCGATTCACAACAGATGTACACCCGCTTGTCTATTGACGGGACCGTTTCTTCCCGTTAAACTAAACTTAAGCATATCTGCACGGCTTTTGATATGCCCTATTGTAACACAATGGAAGTGATATTGCTATGACAACCTTGCGGGAGTTCACGTTTCCCTCCAGCGACGGGGTCCATCAGGTCCACGCCGCGGAGTGGATGCCGGAGAAAGCGCCCAGGGCGGTGGTCCAGCTGGTCCACGGTATTTCGGAATACAGCGGCCGGTACGACGCCTTCGCCCGCTTTCTCAATTATCATGGTTTCGCCGTCTGCGGCCACGACCACCTGGGCCATGGCCGCACCGTTTCCGGGCCCGGGGAATTCGGCTTTCTGGGCCAGCGGGACGGATGGGATCATCTGACCCTGGATGTCCGGGCCCTGCGGGAATTGGAGGGTGCGCGTTTTTCCGGCATTCCCTATTTTATTCTGGGCCATTCCATGGGCTCCTTCGTCACCCGCACGTATCTCATCCGCTGGCCCGGCACGGTGGATGGCGCCATCCTCTCCGGCACCGGGCAGGAACCGCCCCTGCTGGTGGGCTTCGCCAAGCTGGCCTGCTCGGTGCTCTGCGCTCTGCGGGGGCCCAACTCCCGCAGCCGCTTCATCACCTCCCTCTCTCTGGGGGCCTACAACCGTCAGTTCCGGCCCAACCGGACGCCCAACGACTGGATCAGCCGCGACCAGGCCATAGTGGACGCCTACAACGCCGATCCCCTGTGTCAATTTGTCCCCACTGTGGGCATGTTCCGGGACATGATGCAGGGTCTCCGGTTCATCTCCGACCGGGCTAACCTGTCCCGGATGGATCCCAACACCCCTGTCTACCTGTTCTCCGGCGACCGGGACCCGGTGGGAAGCTGCGGCCGCGGAGTGGAAAAGGTGGCCGGCTTTTTCCGGGAGGCCGGCACCACAGACCTCACTGTGAAGCTCTACCCCGGCGGGCGGCATGAGATGCTCAACGAGGTGGAGCGGGAGCAGGTCTTTGCCGATGTGCTCTCCTGGCTGGAGGGACACATGCCCCGCTGAGCGCAGGCCACCCATAAAATAGGATCTTGTTGTATATTGTTCGGGAAAACCGGCTATGCTATCCTCAGAATCCGATTTTGAGGAGGTCTCCTGATATGATCATCGACAAGATCGCCCTGGTTCTGGCCATCATCGGCGGCATCAACTGGGGCAGTATCGGCGTATTCGGCTTCGACTTTGTGGCCTTCCTGTTCGGCGGCCCCACCGCAGCCTTCAGCCGGATCGTCTACGCCCTGGTGGGCATCTCCGCCCTGTGGTGCATTTCCCTTCTGTTTCGGGATACCGCAGCCGCGGGGGAACACACCTGACCCCCATTTTCTGTGGATATCCGTAAAAAAGGCGGGGACTGGCGTCCCCGCCTTTTGCTGTTTCCGGAGCAAAAAAGAGGTCTCTTGACACTCCGGCCCCACCGGGGTATACTTTTACTGCAGAAATAAACCCCCCGGGGGTATTTTCTCAAAGAAAAGAACTGATAAGGAGCGTGTGCTATGACGAAAAAACTGATCATCGAGGGCATGATGTGCTCTCACTGCACTGGCCGGGTGCAGAAGGCCCTCTCCGCCCTTGAGGGCGTCTCCGCCGTGGAGATGGATCTGGAAGAAAAGTCCGCCGACGTCACCCTCTCCGCTGACGTGTCCGACGACGTGCTCACTGCCGCCGTCACCAGGGCCGGGTACAAGGTCCTGTCCATCGTCTGAGTCCCTGTTTCCCCGAAAGCGCGGACGCCTGCCGGCATCCGCGCTTTTTGCGCCCCTGGCGGTATCATTCTCCCCTTCCTGATTGACTTTTCTCCCGGATGACACTATAATATTTTTAAGGATATCAGAAAATATTTTTGAAAGAGGTGCGCATCATGTCCTCCCTGCTCATCCGGAACGCCCGGTATGTCGTCTCCTGCGACGACAATGATACCCTCTACGAGCGCTGCAATATTTTCATCCGTGACAACGTCATCTCCTGCATCGGACCCGACCTGTTTCCGGCTGACGAGGTCATCGACGCCTCCTCCATGGTGGTCTATCCCGGCCTCATCAACACCCACCACCATCTTTATCAGATCTTCTCCCGCAACCTGCCCGAGGTCCAGAAGATGGAGCTCTTCCCCTGGCTCACCGCCCTCTATGAGGTGTGGAAGGGGCTGGACGAGGAGGCGGTGGAGTGCTCCTCTCTCACCGGCCTGGGAGAGATGCTCAAGACCGGCACCACCACCTGCTTTGACCATCACTACGTATTCCCCCGGGACGGCGGCGACCTGATCTCCGCCCAGTTCCGTGCGGCGGAGCAGGTGGGAATGCGTTTTGTGGCCTCCCGGGGCTCCATGGACCTGTCCAAAAAGGACGGCGGCCTCCCCCCGGACAGTGTGGTGCAGACCATCGACGCCATCCTGGCCGACTCGGAGCGGCTGGTCCGTACCTGGCACGACCCTTCTCCCCTGTCCATGCGCCAGGTGGTCCTTGCCCCCTGCTCCCCCTTCTCGGTCACCGGCGACCTGATGCGGGAGAGCGCCAGGCTGGCCCGCAGCCTGGGGGTCCGGCTCCACACCCACGTGGCCGAAACCCGGGACGAGGAGCGCTTCACCGTGGAGAAGTTCGGCATGCGGCCGGTGGCCTACATGCAGTCCCTGGGCTGGACGGGCGAGGACGTGTGGTATGCCCACGGCATCCACTTCAACGACGACGAGCTGCGCATCCTGGCCGAGACCGGCACCGGCGTGGCCCACTGTCCGGCCTCCAATATGAAGCTCGCCTCCGGCGTGTGCCGGGTGCCTGACATGCTGCGTCTGGGGGTCCCCGTGGGCCTGGCGGTGGATGGTTCGGCCTCCAACGACGGCTCCAGCCTGCTGGAGGAGATGCGGGTATGCTACCTGCTCCACCGGCTCACCTCCAGCGCCGCCGCCCCCACCGGCTACAATGTGCTTAAGCTGGCCACCCGGGGCTCCGCCCGGCTTCTGGGCCGGGACGATATCGGCCAGCTGGCTCCCGGCAAGGCCGCCGACCTCTTCCTCATCGATCTCAACCGGCTCTCCCTGGTGGGCGCCCAGTTCGATCCCCGCTCCATGCTGGCCACCGTGGGCTTCAAGGGGGATGTGGATTACACCATCGTCAACGGCGTCCCCATAGTCCGGCAGGGCCGGCTGACCGCCGTGGACGAGGACGAGATCGTCTCCCGCTCCAACGCCGTGGTCCGCCGTTACCTGAACCGCTAGATCCTTCCCGCACCGCCCGTTTTTCTTGGAAAACGGGCGGTGTTTTTGTCTAAATTGTATCTTGTATTGTAAGGGCACTGTGCTAGAATAATGATCTATTGACAGCTCTGGAGGAAATGTTCATGGAGGAAACCGCACAGCTCAAGCCCCTTTTTACCCGTGAAGCCCTGGTCCGGCTCATCATTCCCCTGGTGGTGGAACAGTTTCTGCTGATGAGCGTGGGTATGATGGACACCGTCATGGTCACTTCCGCCGGACAGGCCGCCGTTTCCGGCGTCTCCCTGGTGGATAACATGAATCTGCTCATCATCATGATTTTTTCCGCCCTGTCCACCGGCGGCGCCGTGGTCTGCTCCCAGTATCTGGGCCGGCAGGAGGTGGAAAACGCCCGCACCGCCGCCAAGCAGCTGCTCTATGTGGTATTCTCCCTGGCCACTGTGCTGATGGTGCTGGCGCTGGTGTTCCGGCGGCACCTTCTCTCCCTGCTCTTCGGCCAGATTGAGCCCGACGTGATGGACAGCGCCCTGATGTATTTTCTGGCCACCTCCCTGGCCTACCCCTTCATCTCCCTTTACAACGCCGGTGCGGCTCTCTTCCGTTCCATGGGCAACAGCAAGGTGTCCATGTTCAATTCCCTGATTGTGAACATCGTCAACGTAGTGGTCAACGCTGTACTCATCTACGGCTTCGGGATGGGAGCCCTGGGCGCGGGCATCGGCACCCTGGTCTCCCGCATCGTCGCCGCCGTTATCATCCTCTGTCTCCTTCAGCACCACAACAACGTGCTCCGCGTGGAGGGGCTCCTTCAGTTCCGGTTCCGGCGGGACATGGTCAGGCGTATCCTCACCATCGGCATCCCCAACGGGCTGGAGAACGGCCTTTTTCAGGCGGGCAAGCTGGTGGTGCTCAGCCTTATTACCCTGTCCGGCACTGACGCCGTAGCCGCCAACGCCATCGCCAACAGCATCGCCAGCGTTGTCAATGTGCCGGGCCAGGCCATCGGCCTGGCCATGATCACAGTGGTGGGCCAGTGCATGGGCGCCCGGCGGCCCGACCAGGCGGTGCGCTATGCCAAGCGGCTGGTGGGGCTGGTCTATCTCTCGCTGGGCAGCCTGTCCCTGCTCATGTTTTTCTTTGCCGCCCCCCTGTGCTCCATCTTCCAGCTCACTCCCAGGGCTGCCGCCATGGCTGCCGAGGTGCTGCGCTGGTGCGCCGTGTTCAACTGTCTGGTCTGGCCCCTCTCCTTCACTCTGCCCAACGCCCTCCGGGCCGCGGGAGATGCCGTGTTCACCATGGCGGTGTCTCTGGCGTCCATGTTTCTGTTCCGGGTGTGCTTCAGCTATGTGCTCTCCTGCTCCTGGGGCATGGATCTGGGGCTTCTTGGGGTGTGGATCGCCATGATCATCGACTGGTGGGTCCGGGCGCTCTTCTTCGTCCTCCGCTTTGTCCGGGGCAAATGGAAACAGATCAATCTGATCTGAGATAAGAAACAAAAAGTTGGGTACCGATACGGTACCCAACTTTTTTGCATTTACCCGTCGGGGAACTCAGCGCTGTCCCTTATCGTAGGGGATACCCTCTGCCTTGGGGGCACGGGACTTCTTGGAGGTGAAGGCCAGGACCACCAGCGAGATGATATAGGGCAGCATGTTGTACACAGAGCTGGGGATGTTCAGCGCGGCCAGGAAGGAGAAGGCGCTGTACACGTTGGACAAGGCCCGGAACAGGCCGAAGAGCAGGGCCGCCAGGGCAATACGGGTGGGCTTCCACTGGCCGAAGATCATGACGGCCAGAGCCAGGAAGCCGAAACCGGCCACGCCGTTTTCAAACTTCCACTCGCTGACGCCGGCGGTGATATATACGATACCGCCCAGTCCGCCCAGCACGCCGGAGATCAGGACGCCTGCGTAGCGCATCTTATACACATTGATACCCACCGAATCGGCCGCCTGGGGATGCTCGCCGCAGGCGCACAGCCGCAGGCCGAAGCGGGTCTTGTAGAGCACGATATAGGAGATCACCAGTGCGATGACGGCCAACAGCATGAACCAGTTGAACTCAAAGCCGTTGATATTCACCAGGAAGGCCTTTTTCGCGTCGATATACTGGATGGTGGAGGACACGTTGTCCACATTCTCCGCCGTGTTCATGGCCTTGACGAACACGGTGGCGGCGGCGGTGCCCAGCAGGTTCATGGCGGTGCCCACCAGGGTCTGGTCCGCCTTGAAGTTGACGGCGGCCACCGCCAGCAGAAGGGAGTAAACCATGCCCAGCAGGATGGCTGCCAGCACAGTGAGGAGCAGCGTCACAGGTGCAGAGGAGCCGGCGGGCAGGAACTTCATCATCAGCGCGCCGCCCAGGGCGCCCATGACCATGATGCCCTCCAGTCCGATGTTGATGACGCCGGAGTGCTCAGAGAAGCAGCCGCCCAGAGCCACCAGCATCAGGACGGAGGCAAAAATCAGCGTATACTGGATCAGCAGCAACATTACTGATCGCCTCCTTTCCCGGCATCCCCGGCCGCCGGTGTTTTGGTCCGCTCTTCCTTCTTCGCCGCGTGCGCGTCCATGAAGTTCTTGATAAACAGCACGAAACCGCACAGGTAGATAATGAGCGCGGAGATCAGATCGGCAATCTGCGCGGAATACATGGTCTTATCCACATACGCGCCGCCGTTGGTGATATGCTGGATGAAATAGGAGGAAAAGATCGCCGCGATGGGGTTGAGTCCGCCCAGGAAGGCAGCGGCAATGCCGTTGAAGCCCATGGCGGGCACCGAGGACTGGGTGCACTGCCACTGCTCGAAGCCGGTGAGGAAGAACAGGGCCGCACCCATGCCGGCCAGACCGCCGGCAATGGCCATGGTGAGGATGATATTGTTCTTCTCCTTCATACCGCAGTACTTGGCGGCGAAGCGGTTGTAGCCGGTGGCTTTGAGCTCATAGCCCAGCTTGGTCTTTTCCAGCACCACCCACACCAGAATGGCCACCAGGATGGCCAGCGGGATGGCAATGGTCACGTACTGGTTCTTGGTGAAAAACTGGTCCAGCCCGGCGTTGGGCAGGATGGCGCTCTTGTTGGTGCTGGCCAGGGTCATGGTATAGGGGCTGGCCGTCTCCTTCACCTGGGTGAGCAGCATGTTCACGGCATACAGGCTGATCCAGTTGAGCATGATGCAGGAGATGACCTCGTTGACATTGCAGTAGGCCTTGAGCACGCCGGAGATGCAGCCCAGCAGGGCGCCGGCCACAATGGCCGCGACGAGGCACACATACCAGGGCATATTCAGGGCCAGGGCGCAGTACAGGCTGGCGCCGGCACCCACCACATACTGGCCCGCCGCGCCGATATTGAACAGGCCCACCTTATAGGCAAACAGGATGGACAGGGAACACATCAGCAGAGGCGCCGTCTTGACCAGGGTATTGCCCAGATATTTCAGCTGGGCAGGACGGCTGGGGTAGGTAAGGAAGTTCTTGACAATGGTAGTGATAGCCTCCCATGCGCCGGCGGGATTGATGATCAGCAGCACCACATAGCCGATGAGCAGTCCCATCAGGATACACAGCAGGGATGCCACCAGAGACTGCACGCTTTTGTTTTTCCAGAGGGAGCGGGCCCTCTTTTCCTGTTTCATCTCTTACTTTCCCTCCCTCTTGGCGCCGGCCATATAGAGGCCCAGTTCCTCCACGGTAGTGGTCTTGGGATCCAGTTCGCCCACGATCTCTCCCTCGTACATCACCAGGATGCGGTCGGACAGGCTCATGACCTCGTCCAGCTCCAGAGAGACCAGCAGCACTGCCTTGCCCGCGTCCCGCTGGGCCACGATCTGGCCGTGGATATACTCGATGGCGCCCACATCCAGACCGCGGGTGGGCTGCACGGCGATGAGCAGCTCCGGATCCTTGTCGATCTCACGGGCGATGATGGCCTTCTGCTGGTTGCCGCCCGACATGCTGCGCGCCATGGTGACGGGGCCCTGTCCGGAGCGCACGTCATACTGTTCGATGAGCCGCTCGGCATAGTCCCGGATGGCCTTGCGCTTGAGGAAGCCGCCGCCCACGAACTCAGGCTCGAAATACCGCTGGAGCACCAGGTTATCCTCCAGCGAGTAATCCAGCACCAGGCCGTACTTGTGCCGGTCCTCAGGGATATGGCTCATACCCAGGACGGAACGGCGGCGGATGGGCGCGTGGGTGATGTCCTGCCCCTTCAGCGTGATCGTGCCGCCCTCCAGCGGCTCGATGCCGGTAAGGCCGTAGACCAGCTCGCTCTGTCCGTTGCCGTCGATGCCGGCGATACAGACGATCTCACCCGCCCGGCACTGGAAGGACACATGCTTGACCGCGTTGTTCTTGTGGATCTTGGAGGCCACAGTCAGGTCCTTCACCTCCAGCACAGTCTCGCCGGGGGTACAGGGCTCTTTATGGACCTGGAATTCCACATCCCGGCCCACCATCATGCGGGAAAGCTCTTCCTTCGTGGTGCCCGCCACGTCCACGGTACCGATATACTTGCCCTTGCGCAGCACGCTGCACCGGTCGGCCACTGCCATGATCTCGTTGAGCTTGTGGGTGATGAAGAGGATGCTCTTGCCCTCGGCCTTCAGCCCCCGCATGATGTCCATCAGCTCTTCAATCTCCTGGGGCGTCAGGACGGCGGTGGGCTCGTCAAAGATCAGGATCACATTATCCCGGTAGAGCATCTTCAGGATCTCAGTACGCTGCTGCATGCCCACGGAGATATCCTCTACCATGGCGTCCGGGTCCACCTTCAGGCCGTACTTTTCAGAGAGCTCCACCACCTTTTTCCGGGCCTCATCCTTCTGCAGGAAAGGCCCCCTGGTGGGCTCCACACCCAGAATGATATTGTCCAGAACGGAGAATACCTCCACCAGCTTGAAGTGCTGGTGGACCATGCCGATGCCCAGGTCGTTGGCATCGTTGGGATCCTTGATCTGGACCACCTTTCCGTCTTTCTTGATGGTGCCCTCCTCCGGCTGATACAGGCCGAAGAGTACGCTCATCAGCGTGGACTTGCCGGCGCCGTTCTCGCCCAGCAGGGCATGAATCTCCCCCCGCCGGAGCTGCAGCGTGATATTGTCGTTGGCGATGATGCCGGGAAATCTCTTGGTGATATTCAGCATCTCAATGGCGTATGGTTGTTGTTCCAAGCCTGACGACCTCCCCCTCGTTATCTTCCACTATGGGTCTTGTCTTTATTGTACTATATTTTGTTGCATATTTCAAAACAAAAATTATTTTTCTGGAACGAAAGGAAAAAAGCGGACGGGAGGGTTCCCGTCCGCTTTTTATGCTGTTTTCAGGCTGTTTACTTGATGTTGCCCAGGTCGTTGACCGTGATGGACACGGAAGGCATGGCGGAAATGTCGTTGGAGACAGTGATCTTGCCGTCGAACATATCCTTCACCAGGGCCTTGTAGTCATCCTGGCTGAAGCCGTCGCCCCACTGGGTGGTCTCCATGGGGATCTGGACATAGTTAACGGTGGGATCGTCGCCGTTCACCAGGCCCAGGGTATCGATCTTGCCGCCGTACTCGGAGAACTTGCCGTCCACGACCTCGCCCAGCATATGCTCGACGGTGGGAGCCAGGCCCTTCATAGCGGAGGTGATGGTCATGCCCGCGCCGTAGCCGCCGTCGATGATGCCGGCCTGATCCACGTCAACGCCGATGACCTTGCCGCCGTCGACCTTGGCAGCAGCCTCAGCAGCGGAGGTGTAGATGCCGCCGCCGCAGGCGAACACGGCCTGAACGCCCAGGGTCTGATACCAGTTGTCCATAGCAGAGGTGATGTCGGCGTCGCCGAAGACCTGGTTGCCGTAGGCATACTCGACGGTCACGCTGGCGCCGGTATCGGCGGCAGCGGCGTCAGCGCCCTGCACGAAGCCGTAGCCATAGCGGACAACGGCGGGAACGGCCATGCCGCCCAGGAAGCCCAGGTGATCATAGCCCAGCTTCACAGCGGCGTAGCCGGCCATGTAGCCGCACAGCTCTTCCTGATACACAGCGCAGTAGACGTTGGCGGGCAGGGTGTAGTCGCCCAGGTCGCCCTCGCCCACGTCCAGAGCGATGAAGGTCACGTCGGGATAGACATCAGCAGTCTGGGTGATGGTCTCGCCGAAGGCATAGCCGGGCATCACGATGACGTTGAAGCCGTCGGCAATGGCCTTGTCGACCATGGCCACACGCTCGGCGGTGGAGTCACCGGCGGGCTTGTAATAGCTGAAGGGGATGGAATCGCCGCAGAAAGCCTTGCAGGCCTCATAGGTGGTCTGGTTGAAGGACTGGTCGGTGATATCGCCGTAGTCGGTGATCATAGCCACCTTGTAATCGCCGGCGGGCTCCACGGGAGTGGAAGCGGCGGGGGCGGAGGCGGCGGGAGCGGAGGCCTCGGGGGCCTTGCTGGGCTGAGTGGCGGTCCCGCCGCAGGCGGCCAGGGAACCGACCATGGCCAGAGACAGTACCAGAGCGGCGATCTTATTGAACTTCTTCAATGTAATCTACCTTCCTTTCATTAAGTACGCGGCCCGGCACGCCATGCGCTGCCGCACGGGCTGAGACCGGGACACGGGAATATTATACAACATGCATATTCAAAGAGCAACCGCATTTTTGCCTTTTCCCAAAAAACTTTTACAGAAATGTTAAATAAGTAATGAGGACTCCCCCTTTCTGCCGGGAAAGTCCTCATTTGACTTTAAATCCTTGCTGTCAATTGTGCACCGGATCAGGCCTTGGCCAGCTTCACCAGGGCGCTGGCGCCGATGCGGCTGGCTCCCGCGTCGATCATGGCCTGGGCCTCCTCAAAGGAGTGGATCCCGCCGGCAGCCTTGATCTTCACATCGGGTCCGATATGGGCCTTGAAAAGCGCCACATCGGCCACGGTGGCGCCGCCGGTGGAGAAACCGGTGGAGGTCTTGATATACTCGGCCCCGGCCTCGGTGACCAGCCCGCACATGCGGATCTTCTCCTCCTCGGTCAGCAGGCAGGCCTCCACGATGACCTTCAGGATGCGGCCCTTGCAGCTGGCCTTGATGGCCTTCATTTCCTCCAGCAGATCGTCCCAGCGTTTGTCCTTCACCCAGCCCACGTTGATGACCATATCGATCTCGTCAGCGCCGCCGCGGATGGCGTCCTCAGTCTCAAAGACCTTGACCGCGGTGGTGGAGTAACCGTTGGGGAAACCGATGACGGTGCAGATCTTCAGCTCATTGCCCACGTAGTCGGCCGCCTGCTTCACGTAGGAAGCCGGGATGCAGACCGACGCGCAGTGATAAGCCATGCCGTCGTCACAGATGGTCTTGATCTGCTCCCAGGTGGCGTCCTGTTTGAGCAGGGTATGGTCGCACATGGCCAGGATGTCCTTGATCTCCATATCGCTCATATCCTTTCTGCATAAAAGATTCCGTGATACATACCCACTATATCGTCTCTCTTTGCAAAAGTCAATGCAAACCGCGCTTCCTTTGGCAGGGATCATTTCACCCGGATCAGCTCATAGCTCCGCTTACCCAGGCCGATGCGCTCGGCATGTTCCAGACACACGCGCCAATTCGTCTCGGGGAAGCTGTTGCGGAAGGGATCATGACGGTCGCAGAAGTCGGGCGCGCGCATATTGTCATCCAGCTGGGAGCCGGGCATGGGGCTCTGGGCCATGCAGGCGTCGGCGCAGGCCTGGTCCAGAGCCACCGGGTCGAAGGACGCGAACATGCCCACATCGGGCAGGATGGGCACATCGTTCTCCCCGTGGCAGTCGCAGCAGGGGGACACGTCGATGACCAGGCTGATATGGAACTGGGGCCGTCCGTCCACCACCGCCTTGGAATACTCGGCGATCTTGGCGTTGAGCTCGTCGTTGGCGCAGTCGTTGGGGTTGTGGATGGCGTCGAAATTACACACGCCGATGCACCGGCCGCAGCCCACGCAGCGGCTGTGGTCAATGGACGCCTTGCGGTCCTCCCCGTAGGAAATGGCGCTGTGGGCGCACTGGCCCGCGCACATCCGGCAGCCCACACACCGCGCATGGTCCACCTCCGGCTTGCCGGCGGAGTGCTGCTCCATCTTGCCCGCCCGGCTGCCGCAGCCCATGCCGATGTTCTTCAGCGCGCCGCCGAAGCCCGCGTTCTCATGGCCCTTGAAGTGGCTCAGAGAGATGAATACGTCGGCGTCCATGATGGCCCGGCCGATCTTGGCGCGTTTCACATAGACGCCGCCCTCCACCGGGACCTCTATATCGTCGGTACCCTTCAGGCCGTCGCCGATGATGATCTGGCAGCCGGTGGAGAGGGGGGAAAAGCCATTCTCACAGGCACTGTCCAGATGCTCCACGGCATTCTTCCGCCGCCCGGCATACAGGGTGTTGCAGTCGGTGAGGAAGGGCACGCCCCCCAGCTCCTTCACCACGTCGGCCACCGCCTTGGCGTAGTTGGGCCGCAGGAAGGCCAGGTTGCCCGGCTCGCCGAAGTGCATCTTGATGGCCACCATCTTATGGTCAAAATCGATCTTCCCGATGCCCGCCGCCCGGATCAGCTTTTTCAGCTTATCCGGCAGGTTCAGGCCGGGATGACATCTGAGATCGGAAAAATAGACCTTTGCCTGTTCCATTATGCTCCTCCTTGTTCTCTGTATGCACGTTTTCTCAATGTGTACGGCTCTCCGGCCGGGCCGCTTCGTCTCTGCGGAACATCATGAAAAAGGCCCACAGCAGCAGCCCGCAGGCCGCCAGCACCGCCCGCTCCCGCAGCAGGCGGCTCGTTACGGCCCCTGCGGCCGCCCCGGCGATGAAGCACAAAATGATGCCGTAATACTGGGCCGCGCGGCTCCCCTGCTCTGCTTCTCCGGTCTGCAGCCAGCGGTAGAGCCGCTCCGTGCCGCTGCGCAGGTTGCCGGTGCACATGGTGGTGGCAAAGATGTTTCCATTGACCTTGCGGAAACTCTCCACCTGCACTGCGCATACAAAGGACACAGCCACGTTGGCCGCCATGTTCCAGCGCTGCGGCAGAAAGGCCACCGCCAGCAGGATGCACAGCTCCGCCAGCACGCTGAGCTGCCGCCAGTGGATGCCGGGCCAGGTCCCGGACCGGCTGCGGATACACTCAGCGGCCACCACCCCCGCGGCAAAGGCCAGCACCGGCACCAGATAGGTCAGGGCCGTCCGCCACTCGCCCTGGATGGCGTGGATCCCCAGGAGCACCATGTTGCCCGTCTCGGCATTGGCAAATACCTTCCCCCGCACGCAGTAGGAGTAGGCATCCAGAAAACCCCCCGCCAGTGCCAGCACAGCGCCCAGGGCAAAGGTCTCCGACATCTGTTTTTCTCCGGTCTTTTTCACCCAAAGCGCCTCTTTCCGCTTACCGCCGCACAAAAGGGGGTGGGCCGGACGGCCCGCCCCCCTCGGCGTTTCTCATTCAGAAGGACAGGTTCAGCCCTCCGGTGATGCTCTGCATGGAGGCCGCCATATCGCTCTCCGCCGTGTGCAGTGCGCCGTTCACCGCCGCCACGATCAGGTCCTGGAGCATCTCCACGTCCTCCGGATCCACGGCCTCGGGGTCGATGGTCAGGCTCTTGAGCTCCCGCTTGCCGGTGACCACCGCCTCCACCACGCCGCCGCCGGCCTGGGCAGAGTACTCCTTCTCCTGCAGCTCGGCCTGCATCCGCTGCATGTCCTGCTGCATCTTCTGGGCCTGCTTGATCATGTTCATATTGATGCCGCCCATACCGCCCATGCCGGGACGGCCGCCAAATCCTTTTGCCATCGTCTCTTCCTCCTGTGTCCTATTTGATGATGATCGTCTCGTACTGGCGGCCCTTTGCCACCAGATCGTCCAGATTGTCGTGCTCCGGGGCCGCAGCCTGAGGGACTGCATGCCGTGCCGCCTGTACCGCAGGGGCCTGCCCTACCGCTACCTTGCAGCGCACCGGCCGGCCCAGGATCTCCGCGGCCGTCCTCTGCACCGCCTCCAGCGTGGAAGCCTTGCCCACCAGGGACCGGGTGAAATCGGACTCCACCCACAGCGTCAGCACATCCCCCTCCAGCCTGCCCTGCACCATGGCCGGATTGCTGAGGAAGGGGTACTCGCCCATCGGCACCCGGCCGTGGAGCGCCGCCGCGACGCCGCTCCACACATCTCCGCCGCCGGGGGCGGAGGACGGTTCAGATACCGGCGGCGGTGCCGGCGCTCTGGTGGACGGCGCCGACGGCACATCGTATACCGGCTCCCCCGGCTCCTCGGGCAGAGGAGGGCGCTCCTCCATCTCCCAGGGGGGCAGGTCCGCCGGAACGGACGGTGCCGTTTGAGGCGCGCTCCGTGCCGGGGCGGGGGTCTCTTCCCGCACTGCCGCCGGGGCAGGCGGTGCGCTCTGTACCGGGACAGCCTGTTCCGCAGACGCGGGACGGATCCCGCCGTCGGCCATGGCCCGCTCCAGCCGGGAGATCCGGGCGCTCAGCCCGGCGGGACTGCTGTCCAGCGTGGTGTCGCTGAGCCGGATGAGGCACAGCTCGGCGTCAGTCCGCCGGTTGCCGCTGCGGGACAGGTCGGAGATGGTCCCCTGCAGCAGGCTCAGCATCTGCATGAGTCTGGGCGCATCCAGCTGGTTGGACAGCCGCCGCATGGTGCTCTCGTCATATCCGCCGGTGAGCAGGGCCGCGCCCCCCTGGGGGGCGGTCTTGCGGATGAGCAGGTCCCGGGTCAGGCCCGCCAGCTCACCCAGCAGACTGCCTACATCCTTCCCCGCGCCGTACAGCCGGCCCAGGGTCTCCAGCGCGGCGGCGGTCTCTCCTGCGGCCACATGCTCCATCAGGGCAGCCGTCTCCAGATTGCCGGCCAGTCCCAGGGCGGAGAGCACCTCCCGCTCGCCGATGACACCGGAGGGGTTCACGCACTGGTCCAGAAGGGAGAGGGCGTCCCGCAGGCCGCCGTCGGCCAGGCGGGCCAGCAGGCCGGCGCCCTCCGCCGTCAGCTCGATGCCCTCCTCCTGGGCCACATAGCCCAGCCGCCGGGCGATGTCCCCGGGCAGGATGCGCTTGAAAGAGAACTGCTGGCAGCGGGATTTGATGGTGGCCGGCACCTTGTGCAGCTCGGTGGTGGCCAGAATGAACATCAGATGGGCGGGGGGCTCTTCCAAAATCTTGAGCAGCGCGTTGAAGGCCGCGGTGGAGAGCATATGGACCTCGTCCACGATGTATACCCGCTTGCGCACGGCGGCGGGGGTGTACACCGCCTCGTCCCGCAGGGCGCGGACCTGGTC
>JALEZN010000098.1 GCA_022772585.1 Clostridiales bacterium | reverse complement strand
CATCATCGGCGTGGATATCCTGAAGAACATCGACGCCTACCGCGATATTCTGGACCTGGTCCGTCACCATCATGAGCGTTACGACGGCGGCGGCTATCCCGACGGCACTGTGGGAGAACAGATCTCTCTGGAGGTCTATATCCTGGGGGCGGCCGACGCCTATGACGCCATCACCAGCGACCGTCCTTACTGCAAGGGCCGCTCGCCCGAGGTGGCCGCCCGCATCCTGCGGGAGGAAGCCGGAAAGCAGTTTCACCCCCAGGTGGCCATGGTGGCCGCCGCCATGATCGAGGACGGACGGCTCGCGCCCCCCTCTGCCGGGACGAAACAGGAGGAGCTGCCGTGCTGATCTGCTCTGTACTGCTGGCCCTGCTGATCGGATGGGCGGGAGGCGGACGGCTCTCCCGGTGGGAGGACGCAGGGCTGCGCCTGCTCCCTCTTCCTGTGCTGGCACTGCTGCTCCAGCGGGGACTGGGACTGCTCCCCTCCGGTGCATATGACGCCTGGGCGCCCGTCATTCTGCTGCTCTCCTACGGGTCGTTGCTGGCCTTCTGCCTGGGCAACCGCCGCATGCCCAAGACCGCCCTTCTGACCGGGCTCGGTTCCCTGTGCAATCTGGCGGTCATCGCCGCCAACGGCTTCCGCATGCCGGTCTCTCAACAGGCTGCCGCCCTTCTCTCCCCCGCCGGGCTCGCCGACCTCCAGGCCCTCCGCATCCCCATGTACGCCCTGGCCTCCGGGGACACCCGGCTGCTCTTTCTGGGCGATGTTTTCTACTGCCCCATTCCCTTTCTCTCAGGCTTTGCCAGCATCGGTGATCTCCTGCTGGCCCTGGGCGTTTTTTTCGCCCTGATGGCAGCCATGGCCCCGCCCCGGCTGCCCCGCTGGCTCTGCACCGGTTGACAGAGCCCCGCTTTTCCGCTATACTGCCTATTAGATTTTATCAGATCGGAGCTGGGAAGATGCGCAAATAACTTCTTGTAAACCGCGCACGACTGCCGGGCGGCCCTGCCGCCCTGTTTGCTGTGCCCTTTGCAGGAAGCCATGCCTCTTTCCGGCCTCAAAAACAGCTCGGACCTTCCGCGCCTGTCCGCGGGAGCATCCCCTGTCGTCTGGACGCGGAAGGATCCCTTCCTGCGTCCATTTTTGTTTTTGAGGTGGATACCATGTCTCTGATCCAAATGCACGATCTGACTTTTCAATATGACGGCGCCTGCGAGCCGGTCTTTTCCCATCTGACCCTCCAGCTGGATACCCGGTGGCGGCTGGGGCTGGTGGGCCGCAACGGCCGGGGCAAGACCACCCTCCTCCGCCTGCTCTCCGGGGCGCTCTCCCCGGCGGCCGGCTCCGTATCGCTGCCGGTACCGGCGTCCTGCTTTCCCTTTTCCATACCACGGGACGATGCAATGACCCTGGAAGCTCTGGAGGACCTCCTTCCCGGTCTGGAGGAGTGGCGGCTGCTGCGGGAGCTGAATCTGCTGGACACTGACCCGGAGGTCCTTTACCGCCCTCTCTCCACTCTGTCCGGCGGCGAGCGGGTAAAGGTACAGCTGGCCGCCCTCTTCCAGCAGCCCGATTCCTACCTGCTCATCGACGAGCCTACCGACCATCTGGACCAGACCGGCCGTGAGGCGGTGAGCCGCTATCTCAGCGGCAAGGACGGCTTCCTGCTGGTCTCCCACGACCGGGCCTTTCTGGACGGCTGTGCCGACCACATCCTGTCTCTGGACCGGGAGGGTGTGCGGCTCATCCGGGGGAATTTCAGTACCTGGCAGCAGGAAACGCAGCGCCGAAACGCCTGGGAACAGGCGGAAAATGACAAGCTGAAAAAGGACATCAAGCGCCTGGAGGGGGCCGCCCGCCGCACCGCTGTCTGGTCCGACCGGACCGAGTCGGGCAAATACGCCGTGCGGAACTCCGGCCTGCGGCCCGACCGGGGCTTCGTGGGCCACAAGGCCGCCAAGCTGATGAAGCGCTCCAAGGCGGCGGAGGACCGGCGGCAGCAGGCGGTGGAGGCCAGGTCCGCCCTCCTGCGGAATGTGGAAGAGACCGACGTTCTCTTTCTCCGCCCGCTGGTCCATCCGTCAGGGCGGCTGCTGGAATTCCGGGACTTCGCCCCCGATTACGGCTCCGGGCCGGTGTGCGCCCCGGTCTCCTTTTCCCTCCGTCAGGGGGAACGGATGGCCCTGACCGGGCCCAACGGCGCGGGAAAATCCAGCCTGCTCAGGGCTGTGGCCGGGGAGAATGTCCCCCATACCGGCGCCGTGTCCCTGACCTCCGGCCTGGTCCTCTCCTATGTGCCGCAGGACACCGGCGGCCTCTCCGGCTCCCTGACCGGCTTCGCTCAGGCCGGCGGCGTGGAACTGACCGCCTTTCTGACTCTGCTTCGCAAGCTGGGATTTGAGCGGGCCCAGTTTGAGACCGACCTCTCCGCTCTCAGCCAGGGTCAGAAAAAGAAGGCCCTTCTGGCACGCAGCATCTGCCAGAGCGCCCACCTCTATCTCTGGGACGAGCCCCTCAATTATGTGGATGTATTCTCCCGGATACAGATCGAGGAGATGCTCCGGGACACCGGGGCTTCCCTCCTGCTGGTGGAGCATGACCGGGCCTTTCTGGACGCCATCGGCGCCCAAACCATTTCGTTGTAGAAAAACGGGACAGGCGGCCGCCTGTCCCGTTTCCTATCACTGGATGCTGTAATTGCCCCGTACCATCAGGGTCACGCTGCCGGACGCCTTGACCCCCCGGCCCGCGATGGTAGCCAGGTACAGGTGGTTGGCCGCCAGCGTCCCGCCGGAGGCCAGGGTAGCGCCGGAGGTCATGTCCACCAGGCCGGGGGCCGAGTCGGACACGCAGACGGCCGTACCGCTGCGAAGCAGTATCTCGCAGGAATCCCCCGCCACCAGCTTCTGGCCCACGCTCAGCGTCACCACCTGATAGCTCTGGGAGGTCCCGCTGCCGCCCCCCTTGCCCTCCACCTCTTTGACGTACTCGTCGGCCACCTGGTCCAGCTGGGCCTTGAGCGCGGCCTCCCGCTGGGAGAGCTTGGTATCCACCTGGGCCAGGATGGAGGGCGTGGCCTTGTCGGTGAGATAGCTCAAAGTCACCAGGGGATCGCTCTGGGTCCCCTGCCCGGCAGCCAAGGCTGCCGCCATGAGGGAGAGGGTGACCAGGCTGCCAGCCGCCAGCCGCGGGAACCACTTGTGCTGCTTCATGCGTTTCCTCCTATGTAATGTCTGCCGGATAAACCGTATTACGGCTTTATTCAGTACGCATTATGTACGCTTGCTTTGCCGCGGACCGGCAGAGACTGCATATCCCTATGTAGCCTCCCGCCGGCCCACGCGCCTGTTCTCCGGTCTCAGCCCGCCCGGCTCAGACCATCTGCTGGGGATGGAGGCCAAAGCTCACCGCGATGGCCGAATCCACTTTTTTCATCAGTGTGCTGTCCAGCCTGCCCATATGCTCCCGCAGCCGCTTTTTGTCCAGGGTCCGGATCTGCTCCAGCAGGACCACCGAATCCTTGGGGAGCCCATAGCTCCCGGCCGCGAACTCGATGTGGGTGGGCAGACGCGCCTTCCCGGTCTGGGAGGTGATGGCCGCCGCGATCACAGTGGGACTGTGCCGGTTGCCCGTGTCGTTCTGCACGATGAGCACCGGCCGCACGCCCCCCTGTTCACTGCCCACCACAGGGCTCAGGTCGGCATAGAAAATGTCTCCACGTTTTACGCTGTTGTCCACAAAAGCTCACACTCCGCGGTCAGATAGTGACCGGCGTCACAGGCGCTCGCGCCCTTCCGCCAGGCTACTATGATTCTCCCACGGGACGGCGGGATTTATACGCCGGGCCCCGAAAAAACACAGGGTCCGTCTCTCCCGGCGCCGGCCCGGCAAAGCTCTCCCCGGGCCAGTCTATGCGATACCGGAGCGGAATGTCACTCCCGGTAGATCCGGGGCACCCGGCGGTTCACGTCGCACAGCAGCTCATACTGGATGGTGCCCACCTGGTCGGCCATGGTCTCGATGGGATAGTCCGGCCCAAAGAGCACCGCCTCATCGCCGGGACGGACGGCATCGTCCGCCCGGACCATGCACAGGTCCATGCATACCCGGCCCAGGATGGGGCACTCCTTCCCCCCCAGCAGTACGGCACCCCGGTTGGACAGCAGGCGGAAGAGTCCGTCGCCGTAGCCCACGGGCAGCACCGCCACCCGGGTGTCCTCCTCCAGCCGGGCGGTGCGCCCATAGCTCACAAAAGAGCCGGCAGGCAGCTCCCGCACCGCGGCCACACGGGTCTTCAGCGTCATCACAGGCGCCAGACCGGGGCCGTCCAGCCCCTGGCAGTCCGGTGAGGGATAGTGTCCGTACAGGGCGATGCCGGGACGCACCATGTCCATATGGGTGCAGGGATACTTCAGCGTACCGGCGCTGGCCGCGCAGTGGCGGATGGCGAAGGTCACGCCCCGCTTTTCCATGGCCGCGATCACGTCCAGGAAGCGGGTAAACTGGAGCATGGTGAACTCCTCGCTGCCGTCGGCGTCGGAAAAATGGGTAAAGATGCCCTCATGGTCCAGCCGGGGCAGGGCGCAGATGGCCGCCATGGCATCGGCGCTCTCCTCCATGTGGGCCTCGTCGCAGAGCAGGCCCAGGCGGGACATGCCGGTGTCCGCCTTCAGGTGGATCTTCAGATCCCGCCCCTCGGCCACCGCCGCCGCCGACAGGGCCCTGGCCGTGTCCAGGTCGAATACCGTCTGGGTCAGGCGCAGCCGCACCAGGTCGGCGGCAAATTCCACCGGCGTGTGGCCCAGCACCAGGATGGGGGCCGTGATGCCTGCCACCCGCAGCTCGGCGCCCTCGTCCAGGCTGGCCACCGCCAGATAGTCCGCGCCCAGCTTTTCCAGCCGGCGGGCTACCGGGATGGCGCCGTGGCCGTAGGCGTTGGCCTTGACCACGCCCAAAAAACGGCACCCGGCGGGCAGCATGGCCCGCAGCGTGCGATAATTATGCTCCAACGCCCCAAGGTCGATCTCCGCCCAGGTCCGCTTCTCTGTCCGTTCCATATATCGATTGCCCTCTTTGCAGTCAAGATCCGTTTCGGGACCGGCGCCGCGGCCCGAGGCCGGGGCAGGTCTTTTTTATCATAGCACAAACCGGTTTTGCCCACAAGTGCCGCGTTTCTTCATTGTTCCGTCCGTTCAAGGCTTGCAGCTTTGCTCCGTACGCATTACAATAACAATATTCAAGTGATGCCGCCGCGGGCGGCGGAATGGGGGAGCAGCATGAAGATCGCAACCGCGCAGCAGATGCGGGAGATGGACCGGGCTGCCATCCAGGACCGGGGGATCCCGTCCACCCGTTTGATGGAGCACGCCGCCCGGGCGGTGGCCGACGCTGCCATAGAGCTGGCGGCGTCCGGCGGGAGCCGTTCAGATGGCACACGCCGGGCCGTGTGCTTCTGCGGCGCCGGCAACAACGGCGGCGATGGTGTGGCCGCCGCCCGCCTGCTGCTGGAGGCCGGCTTCCAGGTGCGGGCCGTCCTGGTGGGCAACCGGGAGAAGATGACCGCCGACTGCCGGGAGATGGAGCGGCGGCTGGAAAAAGCCGGCGGGCGGCTGGAGCCCTTTTCCGCCGAGGATCCCGAGTTCGCCCGCTGGTGTCTGGAGGCGGACGTGATGGTGGACGCCCTCTTCGGCATCGGCCTCAACAGCGGCCTGCGGGGCCCCGCCCTGACGGCGGTGCAGATGATGAACACCTGTGATATTCCGGTAGTCTCCGCCGACATTGCCAGCGGCGTGGAGGCCGACACCGGACGCATCCTGGGGGACGCGGTCCGCGCCGACGTGACGGTGACCTTCTCCCTGCCCAAAGCGGGGCACTTCCTGGGGGAGGGCGGCCTGCGCACCGGACGGCTCATCGTGGCCGGCATCGGCATCCCCCTGGACCTGATGCTGTGGGCCGAGAGCAGCTTCTCCTCGGTCAGCGCCGCCGACGTCTTTCTGCCCCGGCGGAGACGGGACGCCCACAAGGGCGACTTCGGCCGGGTGTACATCCTGGGCGGCTGCGTGGGCTATTCCGGTGCGCCGGTACTGGCAGCCCGGGCGGCGGTGCGCTCCGGCGCGGGACTGGTGAGCGTGGGAGTGCCCGAACCGGTGTGGCCCGTGGCGGCGGCCAAGCTGGAGGAGGCCATGCCCCACCCCCTGCCCGCGGGTATGGACGGAATGCTCTCTCTCGCCGCGGCCGGCCCCGCCCTGGCCCGGATGAAGGCCAGCGGCGCCTGCCTCATCGGTCCCGGCCTGGGCCGGGGCCCGGAGGCCGCCGAAGTGGTCCGCACCCTTCTGCGGGACCTGCCCGGCCCGGTGGTGCTGGACGCCGACGGCATAAACGCGCTGGAAGGTCATATAGATGTACTGGACGGGCGGCGGGACCGGCTCACCGTCCTCACTCCCCACGACGGAGAGTTCGCCCGGGTGGGCGGCGACCTGTCCTCCGGGGACCGGCTGGCTGCGGCCCGGGCCTTCGCGGCGGAGCACGGCTGCTGCCTGGTGCTCAAGGGCCACCGGACCATCACCGCCTTCCCTGACGGCGCCGCCTTTGTGAACACCACCGGCAACCCGGGCATGGCCAAGGGCGGCAGCGGCGATGTGCTGGGCGGGGTCATCCTCTCCCTGCTGGGCCAGGGGCTTCCCCCCCAAGAGGCGGTGCCCCTGGCCGTGTGGCTCCACGGCCGGGCGGGCGACCTGTGCGCGGAGGAGATCGGAGAGTACGGCATGACCCCCTCCGATCTCATCGCCCGGCTGCCCCGGGTCCTGCGGGAGTGCGAGGGCCGGGAACGGACTCTGTAGATCCGCCGCCAATACGAAGAACAGGAGGAACCCACGTGCGCCATCATCGGATGTGTGCACCAATGATAGCCCTGTGTCTGCTTCTGTCCGCCTGCGGCGGCGGGAACACGGGAAATGAGGCCGAAACTCTGGCCCTGCAGATCCGGACCGAATACCTGGCCATGGAGCGGTGCTCCTCCTCGGTGGAGATGACCGCCGATTACGGCCAGCGGGTGTACCAGTACGGCCTGGACTTTTCCTGGGAAAAGCAGGGGGACGCTGTGCTCACCGTGACCTCTCCGGAGAACATCGCCGGAATCACCGCCCGCCTTCGGGACGGGCAGACCGCTCTGGAGTACGACGGCATCCGGGTGGAGACCGGCCCTCTCAATCCCGAGGGGCTCAGTCCCATGGACGCGCTCCCCGCCCTGCTCACCGCCGCGCAGGAGGGCTTTCTGGCCCAGTGCGTGATGGAGACAGCAGAGGACGGTACGGCGGTCCTCCACACCGTCAGCCGGGACCCGGAGGCTGAGCCGGGCAGCGGGACCGAGCTCCAGCTCTGGTTTCAGGCCGACACCCACGCCCTTCTGCGGGGGGAGATCAGTCAGGACGGCTTCACCGTCATCCAGTGTGTGTTCCGCGATTTTTCCATGGAATAGAGACATAAAAAGGGGGGACGCTCCGCGCTTTGGAGCGTCCCCCCTGCTGTTTTTTGACCTGACGGCGGCTTATTCCTCAGTATGGTCCTGGCCGCAGCCGCAGCTGTCGCAGTGGATCTGGGTGATGTTGCCCGCCTGGGAGATGCTCTCCTCCGCGGCCTTCTCGGCCGCCTCCTCGGCGGCCCGGGCGGCTTCCTCCGCCTCACGCTCGGCCTGATCCAGGGCGTCCAGCTTGGCACGCAGCTCCTGCCGCTCCTGGGCGGTGAGGGCGGCGACGGCGTCGTTGATCCGCTGCTCCTGGCGCTCCTTGGCGGCAGCCTTGGCCTTCTCCTGCAGTTCATCATTGAGCTGCCGGCCCTGCTCCACGGCCACCTCGCCCTTTTCCACCAGGACCTTGCCCACCTCGCCGGCCTTCTCCACCACGATGGCGGCGGCGCCCACGCCCGCGAAAGCCACGTTCATCAGCGCATCGCTCAGTTTATCCCACATATAAGATACCTCCTTATCGTTTTGTTCCGGTCTGGATGCTGACTTGTGTCCGGGGGCCGTCCCCCCTTTCAGCTTGGCTTTAGTATACCCCCTCCGGCGGGATATGTCTTTGATTTTCTGTGAATGAAAGATTAAAAACGGATGAAAGCGGCGCTTTCTGTCCCTCCTTTCTCAGAATGACAAGGCGGCCCGCTCATTTTTCCCGTGTCCTTGTGTAAGCATACAAAAATCAATATCCGCACTTGAAATACACTTTCAAAGCCGATATAGTATAATCATTCTTTCTTCGACAAGGGGGAACGGGCATGTCGCCGTCGCTGGTCCGCAGCCACAACGCACGATATCGAATGGTCCCGGGCCCCAATGCGTCCAAAGCGGGCCGATGAAACCGACAGGGTATCCGTATCGCGGGTGCCCTGATTTATTTTTTGCCTTGCAAAAAATATTTTTATCCGGATCTCCGCTTTTCTTCCCACACCATCCAAAGGAGGTCTTCCTGTGAAGAAAGTAGCCGTTATCATGGGTTCCGACAGCGACTGGCCGGTGGTCAAGGCCGCCTGCGCCCAACTCAAGGAGTTTGGTATTCCCTACGAGGCCCACATTCTCAGCGCCCACCGCACTCCCGCCGCCGCCGCCGAGTTTGCCAAAAACGCCCGGGCCAATGGCTTCGGCGTCCTGATCTGCGCCGCCGGTATGGCCGCCCATCTGGCCGGGGCCTTTGCCGGCAACTCCACCCTGCCCGTCATCGGCATCCCCATGAAGGGCGGCGCCATGGACGGACTGGACGCCCTGCTGGCTACCGTTCAGATGCCCAGCGGCATCCCTGTGGCCACTGTGGCCCTCAACGGCGCCAAGAACGCCGCCGTGCTGGCCGCCCAGATCCTTGCCGTGTCCGATGACGAACTGGCCGCCAAACTGGACGAGGCCCGGGTCAGAATGGCCGCCCAGATCGCCGAAAAAGAGGCCAGGCTCCAGGCCGAGCTGGACTGACCGTCCGGCCCCGCAGCCCCATTACATAAAACGATCAAACAAGATAAAGGAGAGGTTTGAAATGGAAAAGCGTGAGCAGCTGTATGAGGGAAAAGCCAAGAAGGTCTTTGCCACCGACGATCCCAACCTGGTCATCGTCTCCTACAAGGACGACGCCACCGCCTTCAACGGCCTGAAGAAGGGCACCATCGCCGGCAAGGGTGCCATCAATAACCGCATGACCAACAACCTGATGCGCCGCCTGGAGGCCAGGGGCGTGCCCACCCACTTCGTGGAGGAGCTGAGCGACCGGGAGACCGTGGTGAAGAAGGTCTCCATCGTCCCCCTGGAGGTCATCATCCGCAACATCTCCGCCGGCTCCTTCGCCAAGCGCTACGGCGTGGAGGAGGGCATCCCCTTCGAGTCCCCCACCATCGAGTTCTCCTATAAGAATGACGATCTGGGTGATCCCCTGCTCAACGAGTATCACGCCCTGGCCCTGAAGCTGGCCACCCGCGAGGAGATCGACCTGATCAAAAAGTACGCCTTTGCCGTCAATGACCTGCTCAAGGGCTTCATGAAGGAGATCGGCATCGACCTGGTGGACTTCAAGCTGGAGTTCGGCAAGACCGCCGAGGGCCAGATCGTCCTGGCCGACGAGATCAGCCCCGATACCTGCCGCCTGTGGGACGAAAAGACCCATGAGAAGCTGGACAAGGACCGCTTCCGCCGGGACCTGGGCGGCGCCGAAGAGGCCTATATCGAGGTCATGCGCCGCCTCATGGGAGAATAACTCCCACTCTGTCGTTTTCTGCGGCGGGCCGGTCACTATGACCGGTCCGCCCCCACTCTTTCGTGATATGACTGGAGGAAATCTGTTTGGGCGGCTTTTTTGGTGCGGTCTCCAAGCGGGACTGCGTGCTTGATATCTTCTTTGGCGTGGACTACCACTCCCACCTGGGCACCCGCCGGGGCGGCATGATTATCTACGATCAGGGCAAGGGCTTCCAGCGCCAGATCCACAACATCGAGAACACCCCCTTCCGGACCAAGTTCGAGAAGGACCTGGCCGACTTTTCCGGCCGCAGCGGTATCGGCTGCATCAGCGACACCGATCCCCAGCCCCTGCTGGTACGCTCCCATCTGGGCATGTTCGCCATCACCACCGTGGGCATCATCAACAACGCCGAGGAGCTGGTGGGGCAGTACTTCGACGCCGGCGTGGGCACCCAGTTCATGGCCATGAGCTCGGGCAAGGTCAACTCCACCGAGCTGGTGGCCGCCCTCATCAACCAGAAGGACAACTTTGTGGACGGCATCCGCCACGCCCAGGACGTGATCGACGGCTCGGCCACCATCCTCATCCTCACCCCGGACAACAGCATCATCGCCGCCCGGGACAAGCTGGGCCGCCTGCCCGTTCTGGTGGGCCGGGACGAGGACGGCTGCTGCGTCTCCTTTGAGTCCTTCGCCTACCACAAGCTGGGCTATCAGGACCACTACGAGCTGGGCCCCCGGGAGATCGTAAAGGTCACCTGCGGCGGTGTGGAGCGCCTCTCCGAGCCCGGCAAAGAGATGAAGATCTGCGCCTTCCTGTGGACCTACTACGGCTACCCCAACTCCAACTACGAGGGGGTCAACGTGGAGGTCATGCGCTACAAAAACGGCGAGATCATGGCCCAGGCCGACAAGGAGCGGGGTCTGGCCCAGGACGTGGATTTCGTGGCCGGCGTTCCCGACTCCGGCCTGCCCCACGCCATCGGCTACGCCAACGCCAGCCACATCCCCTTCGCCCGCCCCTTCGTCAAGTACACCCCCACCTGGCCCCG
>JALEZN010000091.1 GCA_022772585.1 Clostridiales bacterium | reverse complement strand
CTCCGGCCCTGACGCGGGATGCAGAACCTCTATTGTACTTCTGCCGGGAATTCTGCTAAAATGGAATCAGGATATACCATCAGAAATGAGAGAGGTGAACTGTGTGAAAAAGAAATCGAACAGCAGCCTGTATGACCGACTGCTGGAAGAGCCCGATCTTGATGCATACCTCGAGGCCAACCGTTCGCTTTTTTCCACGCAAACCTGCACCGGGCTCCTGGCAGAACTGTACAAGAAGCATCCCGCCTGCAAGGCCGCCCTGGCCCGGCGGAGCGGCATGAGCTCCGTCTATCTCCACCAGGCTCTCGCCGGCCGCCGCAAGCTCTCCCGTGACCGGCTGCTCTGCCTCTGTGTCGGCCTGGACGCCACCCTGGACGAGACTCAGGAGCTGCTGAAAACCGCCATATACGCGCCGCTCTGCCCTGAATTCAAGCGGGATGCCATCGTCGCCCACGGGATCGTCCATCACACTGACCTGACCGTTATCAACGACAAGCTGGCCGCCGAGAATGAAAAGCCGCTTTGTCCTAAAAAGCCGCTTAAAATAAAGGCCGCACCGGGCACCCCCTCGTAAGCCACCGGTGTTGCGGCAGCGCCGCCTATGGTCTGTGTCCGTGGCCTCCGGTATCACCGGCACAAAGCGAGGAAAGGAGGGGGCCTGTGGAACAGTATATCCGTATCGGGGAGATGGCCCGGCTGTTTGGCATGAATATCCGCACTCTGCGTTACTATGACGAGTTGGGGCTCTTCCGGCCTGTCCGGGTGGACCCGGATACCGGGTACCGTTACTATTCGGTGGAACAGTTCGAGCAGCTCAACACGATCCGCTATCTGCGCACTCAGGGCGTGGGGCTGGAGGAGATCCGCAAGGCCCTGACCCACCGGAATCCCTCCGCCATCCGGGACCTGCTGCGGCGGCAGGAGGACGCGGTGGCCGGACAGATCCGGGACCTGGAGCTTACCCACATCCGTCTGGCCCGCCGGATAAGTCAAATTGAGGATACCATGAACACCGCGCTGCTGGATGCGCTCCGCATTGAGGAGCTGGCGCCCCGGCCCGTGGCCATGCTGCGCCAGCCCCTCCGTCTGGGTGAAAGTCTCGAGCTTCCCCTGCGTTCATTGGAAAATACCAGCGGCCTGACTCCCAGCTACTTTTTCGGCAAGGTGGGGCTGTCCATCAGTCAGGATGACCTGAAGGCCGGGCGCTTTGACCGGTACGAGACCCTCTTCTGCCTGCTGGATCCCGGGGAGTGCCGGGGCAGCCCCACGGGGGCCCTGCCCGGCGGGAACTGGGCCCTCTGGCGCTTCCGGGGATCCCACGCTGACGCCGCTCCCCAGTACGCCTCCCTGCTGGCGCGGCTGAGCTCTCTGGGACTGGCCCCCGCTGGAGATGCGGCGGAATTCGCCCTGCTGGACTACGGGCTCACCGAGGATCCGGCAGAGTTTATCACCGAGCTTCAGATCCCGGTGGCACCCGTGTCAGCAACAGGATAAGGCCGCTTTTGTCATGCCCTGTCCCACAGCTGCAGCTGCGCTGTTCTTCTAAAAAAGACCGCCCGAGGGCGGTCTTTTTTGTTTCAAGACCTTCTTGACTCTCCAGCTGCTGGAGGGTTTATGCTCTTCCCACGATATTTTATCACACAGGAGGAATTCCACATGATCGGAACCATTGCCAACGCCAGCACCATTCTTGTGGGCAGTCTGGTGGGCAGCGCCCTGAAAAAGGGGATCGGAGAACGTTATCAGAATGTGATGATGGACGCCATGGGCCTGGCTGCCACAGCACTTGGCATCAATTCCATTGTCAGCGCCATGCCTCAGAGCAAATACCACGTCCTCTTTATCGTCAGTCTGGCGCTGGGCGGGCTCATCGGTACCCGCCTGCATCTGGACACCGCCTTTGACGCGCTGGTGTCCCGTTTCTCTCACGGCTCCAACCTGGCCAAAGGCCTTTCCACCGCCATCCTGCTCTACTGCGCCGGCACTCTGTCCATCCTGGGCCCCATCGAGAGTGCCCTCAACGGCAACCACACCTACCTCTTCACCAACGCCATCCTGGACGGCATCACCTCCATTGTGCTCTCCTCCACCTTCGGTCTGGGCATCGCCCTGGCCGCCGCAGTCCTCTTCTGCTGGCAGGGCTCCATCTACCTGCTGGCCAATCTCATCGCCCCCTATCTGACGCCTGAGCTGCTGACCGAGATCTCGCTGGTAGGCGGCGTGCTGATCCTGAGCTCGGGCCTGAGCATCCTGAACATCAAACAGATCAAGACCCTCAATCTTCTCCCTGCCCTTCTGGTCCCGCCTGTGGCCATCGCGCT
>JALEZN010000089.1 GCA_022772585.1 Clostridiales bacterium | reverse complement strand
TCTATGTCAATCCGCGCCTGTGGGGCGGGGGCGCCCGCCCCGCCCCGACAGGTATATAGGGAAGGAGGTCCCTGTTTGAAACAGATCCGAATCACACTGAGGACAGGCAGAGCACTGCTGGCCGCCGGAATGATCACCGTTTTTCTGACCGGCGGCGCGCTGGCGGCCGGGAAAACGGGTGCTGCGGACATGGAGGACCATTGGGCAAAAGCCGCCGTGGAGGAGCTGGTGGCCCGCGGGGTGATTCCCCAGCCCGGAGATGGGAAATTCCGGCCGGATGAGCAGATCACGCTGGACACCTTTGTCTCTTGGATCGTGAACGCGAAATACGGCACCGGCATGAGCGAGGGGGAGTGCCTGCGCCTGGCACGGGAAAAGGGTTTCCTGGATCCGGAGCTGGAAAGCGGAAAGGGGATTACCCGGAACACAACGGCACAGATCGTGGCTCTGGCACTGGGAGACCTGTTTGAAGAGGAACCGGCAGACGAATCCCTGGCGCAGCAGCTCAAGGATTTTGCCTCCTGTCATGCCTGCCGGGCCTATACCTCCCAGAGCTATGTAAAAGGGATCATGATCGGCCGGGAGGAACGGGTCTTTGGCGGAGACGCAATGCTGCTCCGCTCGGAGGGAGCTGCCATCGTGCTGCGCATGATGGACGAGAGCTGCCGCCTGCCGCCGGAACCGGACGAGGACGCGCCTGTCCTTCTGTCCGCGGATGCGGCGAAGAGGCTGCTGGAGGCGGATTCCAGCGCGATTTTGCTGGATGTGCGCAGCGAGGACGAGCTTGCGGACGGCTTTATTCCGGGAAGCGTCTGCATTCCGCTGGCACAGCTGAAGGAGACAGGCGGCGCCGCCCTGGAATGTGAGAAATCCAACATCATCATTGTCTACTGTCAGGGCGGCGGACGCAGCGCGCAGGCGGCTGAGCTGCTGAAGGAGGCCGGCTATACCCAGGTATACAATCTGGGCGGGATCGGAAACTGGACCTATGAATTGAGCTATCCCGGTTAGTTTGGGAGAAAAAGACGAAGACGCCCTTTCCGGCTGTACCGGAAAGGGCGTCTTCGCGAAGAGGAGGAATGTGAGGCAGAAATCGGAAACAGGAAAGGGCAGCGTGGTCCCCGGCAATAGATACCGATGGGAGCAGAACCGATGGCAAGGCCCGAAACGCTGCCGGGGCTGGTAATGATGGGCCGCCCTTTTTCAAAAATTTCTTAGGTAAGGAATAACGTCATCCAGGCGTCCGCATCTGGCCAGACATTTGGAAAGCGTCTGGGGAGAGGGCTCTATCAGATCAGGGACGGCGATGACCGGGATCCCGGCCGCCTGGGCGGCCAGCAGCCCATATTCCGAGTCCTCCAGGACAAGAGCTTCCTGAGGGGAAACGGAAAACTTCCGGCAGCAGAAAAGATGGGCGTCCGGAGCCGGCTTTCCGCGGGAGACCATTTCCCGGAACACGCCGCCATCCAGACGGTCCAGGATGCCGGCCTGGCTGAGGAGCTTCGCGGCGACCTCCTCCCGGTTGGAAGTGACCACAGCCTTTCGGACGGAGCCCATCTGATCGACGGCGTCCAACAGCTCAAAGAGCCCGGGCTTTACCTGAAACCTGCCGGCATCCATTAACTGAGCACAGACAGCCTGGACTTCCGCGTGGAAGAGGGCACCGTCCAAATGGGGAAAGCTGGTGGTATAGACCATACGCTCATAGTCATCATCGGCGCCAACGGTCTTGAGATAGATATTGTAGCAGTCAGACAGGCCGTGGCGGTCGCATACCGTTGAAAAAGCGGAAAAATACAGCTGTTCGGTGTCCAGCATCAGGCCATCCATATCCAATATGAGCAGCTTCAGCATGAATCGTCCTCCTGTAAAAATAGAATCTCTTTTCGAAGATAGGAATCGATGGCCGCAAGGTAGTCCTTTTTGGGAAGAGAAGAGAGATCGATATGGGGCCTGGAGCAGTTGGAGAGCGGCTCGGTAGAGATGATAAGGGAGAACCTCTGCTCCGGCCAGTCTGACAGCTGCTGGGCGGAACAGCTGTCAATGATCTTGATCTTCGGGAGACCCTGCTCGATGTCACGGATCAGTTCCATCCGCGGTACGATCCCCAGATTGCTGATGAGAAGGGCGGGGACATAGGCTGTATTTCTTCGGCGGGAGAGCAGAAAGAAGTAGGAGACGGCCAAAAGCTCCTCCTCGTCCGCGCTGACAGAACAGATATGCTCATAAAGGCCCTGCGCGCTTTTGATGGCCTCGTAGAGCCTTGACCAATCCTCGGACAGCAGAGAAGACCGGCGTCTGGGAGCATAGCTTGTGACCTTCAGGCGGTAGAGCGCGGTTTTCAGATGGAGACAGAGGCCGAAGAACAGCATTTTGTCATTGGAATAGCGGGTCCTCAACGCCTGATCCACCGCCTCAATGAGACTGATGGCCAGATGCTCTACCTTTTGAGGGAAGGGGAGCCCCCAGTCCTGCTCAACGCGAAACGCATTATAGCCGATGAGATGGATGCAGATATAGGACTGCTCTGCCGGAGGAAGGGAAATATGGAGGACGCGCTTGATCCGCTGGGCAATATACTCGGCGGTCTTGGTCTCCAGAGGCGGATAGCTTTCATCGGGAGGGAGAAATTCACTGGACACATAGTTCCCGTTGGAGATGCGCAGCACGCTGATGACCATATGGGTGAGAAGGGAGGTATAGAAATCGTCCAGCAGGATGAAATCAAATTCCCGCTCGGCGTCCTCAATGATCCTAGCGATCTTTAAGACGGTGTCCCTGGGGTAGACCTCCGTCAGATTGCTCAGATTTTTTTCATCAATGCGCCTGAGCGGCTGAGGGGTCTCAAAATAGGAGATGGTGCCGTGGCCCAGCGTATCAAAATATCCGGCGATCGCATTGCGGTGCGCTACCTCATCTCCGACAATGCCGATCCCACGGTGCTGCGTTTTGAAAATGCGAAGTTTATACTGAGCCAGCCATTGGCTTACCCAGTCCAGATCGGATAATATGGTGGCGCGGCTGGCATAGAATTGGGACATCAATCCCTGGATCGTCGTCTCATCCTCTGAGAACATCAACTGTTTCAGAATATCCAGTCTGCGCTTTGCATCACCGCTATGAATATTAAGGCTCTGAAAATTCAGGAGCCGCTGGAGTTTTTTTCGCTCCTCCGGTGTGGTGTCCAGCCGGATGCCGTATCCGCGCTTTCGCTCCACAGACGTGTTGGCAAGCGCGTTTTCCTCAAACCAGCTGTCCAGCTTCGCAATATAGTTTTGGATCGAACGCTTGGAAAGACCGACCTGTTCCGAAAGAGTGTTAAGAGTCACAAACTCTGTGGTCTGGAGCAGATACTCCAAGATCTTCTTCAGATTTAATTCATAGCTCTTCATGTCATACCTAAACCTTTACGACTGTGCTTTACGACTGTGTGTTTGGAACTGCATGGGGTGAAAGGGATCGGCAGTTCATAGAACACCAATAAATTCTCTTAGAGTACTTTTGATGACAGCTGTATAACAGAATGTGTGGTCAGAAGGGAATGATTATTCATAACGGCAATAAAATGTAGAATTTTATGATGAAAATATAACATTTTGACCAATCAAATGGAACGCTAATAACATGTGATTAGTTGCCACAATTCATGCAAGAACGTGTAGAATTTGCAAATTAATGCGTGAATTAGCGGCGAAAGATGAAGAAGAGGGACAGTAATGGGACAGAGGGAAAGCGGATGGATCTATGGATGAGCGGCCGGAACACCCTCTGGCAAAAGGCAATAAAAACGACGTGCGGACTTGTTCCGCACGTCTTGTTTTATTATAATAAGACCAGCTTATACGGCCCTGATCAGATGCCGGAGCAAGGGAGGTCATTTTTTGGAAACCATTCTGAACTTTCTGCCCCTGACGGAAGAGGAGCAGGACCTTTTCCGCCTGGCGGCGCCGGCGGCGGAGCATCGCTTCCGTCCGGTGGACAACATGCTCAACGCCGGAGAGCCGCTGCCCGGCGATTTGGAGAAAGCCACCATTGTCCTGGGCAATATGTCTCCTGCCAATGTGGCGGCAGTGCCGGGCCTGAAGTGGCTCCAGACCTGGAGCGCAGGCGTGGATCCCTATCTGGCCCCCGGGGTGCTCTCCGGGGGGACGGTGCTCACCTCGGCGGTGGGAGCTTACGGCCAGGGCGTGTCCGAGCACATGTTCGCGGTGCTGCTCTCCCTGTGCAAGCGGCTGCCCCAGTACCGGGATCTGCAGAATCAAAGCCGCTGGGAGCCCTTGGGCCGTATCCTGACGTTGGCGGACAGCACAGTGCTGGTGGTGGGCACCGGCGACCTGGGCTCCTCCTTTGCCAAACTGGTGAAGGCCATGGGGGCCCATACGGTGGGCCTGCGGCGGGATCCCTCCAAACCGGCGGAGGGGATCGACGAGATGTATGCCTTCGACCGCCTGGAGGAGTGGCTGCCCCGGGCCGACGTGGTGGCCCTGATGGTGCCCCACAGCCCGGAGACCGACAACCTGATGGACGGGCGCCGGATCGCTTTGATGAAACCGGAGGCCATCCTCCTCAACGGCGGCAGGGGGAGCGCGGTGGACTGCGACGCCCTGGCTGCGGCCCTGGCGTCCGGCCATCTGTGGGGAGCCGGACTGGACGTGACCCGTCCGGAGCCGCTGCCGGAGGACCATCCCCTGTGGCGGATCCCCAACTGCGTCATCACGCCCCATGTGGCGGGCGGGGAATACCTGGCCGTCACCCGCAGCCGGGTGGTGGATATCGTGCTGGAAAATCTGCGGCGGTATGCAGCGGGAGAGCCCCTGCGCAACCGGATGCGGTAAAAAATCGATCTGAAAACAGCAGGACCGGCGGCCCCAACGGGCCGCCGGTCCTGCAATATAAAGAGATCGGTCATGGTTCCTCCAGCCCGCACATCCGGGTCCACCGTCCGCTGTGCCAGCGGACAGTACAGAGGATACCGCGGAGGATCAGGTCGGCGCTCATGGCGATCCACACGGCGGAGAGTCCCAGCCCTGCCTTCCGGACCAGCAGGGGAGCCAGCGGGATGCGCAGGCCCCACATGCACACCAGACTGCACACCATGGGGAAGTGTACGTCGTGGGCCCCTCTCAGGGTGCCGGAATAGACAATGGAGAGGGCGAAGAGGGGCTCGGCAAAACACACGATGCGCAGCATCCGGGCGGCCTCGTCCACCACCGCCGGGTCGGAGTTGAAGAGGGAGGAGAGGGCGGGAGCGAAGAGAAAGAGCAGCACGGCCATGACGGAACAGAGCGCCAGAGCGGTCCGGGCAGCCAGCGTGCCGAAGGCGGCGGCGTCCTCCCGGGAGCGGGCGCCCACCGACTGGCCCACCAGGGCGATGGCGGCGTAGGAGATGCCGTAGGCCGGCAGGTAGCACAGGCCCTCTGCCGTGGTGGCGATCTGATTGGCGGCCAGGGCCACCGTGCCCAGGGAGGCCACCAGGGCGGTCATGGCGATCTGACCCAGGTTGACGGTGGCCCGCTCCAGGGCTGAGGGCAGGCCCAGCCGCACCGCCATGCGGATGATGGCGCCGTCGGGCCGGAGGCCGCCCCGCAGATGGATGCGGAAGCGCCCCTGCCGGGTGCCCACCCAGAGCAGGGCGGTGCCGGCAAAGACCCAGGACAGGGCTGAGGCCAGGGCGGCTCCCGCCACGCCCCGCCCCGCACCGGGGATGACCAGCGTCAGCCCCCAGAGCGGAACGGTCCGCGTCTCGTAGATCAGGAAGAAGTTCAGGATGATGTTGAGCACGTTGGCCAGGGTGTTGAACAGCAGCGGGGCCCTGGTGTTGCCCATGCAGCGCAGGACGGCGGAGAAGATGGACCCGGCGGCCACCCAGGGCATGCCGGCGGCGTAGTACCGCAGGTAGGCCGCGGCCTGGGGCAGCACCTCCGGTTTGGCACCCAGCCACATGGGGATGTACCCGGAGAGCCCCTCGTAGATCAGCAGGAACAGCGCGCCGCACACCAGCGCGGCCAGAACACCCTGGCGGACGACCTCCCTGGCCCGCTGGTCATCCCCGGCGCCGATGGCGTTGGAGACCTGCACCGAATAGCCGATGCCCACGCCGGAAAGCAGGCCGCCGCACATCCAGATGGGGGCGGCGTTCACCGACACGGCGGCGGTGGCGGCGGCCCCCAGCGCGCCCACCATGGCGGTGTCCACATAGCTGACCATGGTGGCCAGCAGCTGCTCCATGATGGAAGGCCAGCTGAGCCGCCAGACGGTACGCATGCGGCTGCCGCCGGAAAGCTGTGCTGTCATGGGTCCTCTCCTCTCCGCGAAAACAGCCGGCATACCGCTGCCGGCTGTCCGCTGTATACTTTTTTGACGCCGCTATACGCCGGTGAGATCAAAGGCGGGGATGAAGGCCGCCTGGGCGGAGCTGCCGTCCTGGGCAAAGCCGGCAAGGCCCAGATTGACCATATACTCCTCGGCGGCGCGGGCCTCGGAGCGGCGCAGCTTCCGGTCGATCTCCGGAAAGTCGTGGGCCCGCCCCCAGGGGGTGTACTGGCTCATCAGGGAGAAGAGCACGTCCCCGGCGGGGAACTGCTCCGCCACCCAGTCCATGACGGCCTTGGCCCCGGCCAGACGGCCGGGAAGGATCAGGTGCCGGATGATCACGCCCCGCTTCAGCAGACCCTCATCATCGTAGACGCAGGGGCCGGTCTGGCGGTACATCTCCAGAATGGCGGCCTTGGCGGTCTCGGGATAGTCGGCGGCGGCGGAATACCGCTCCGCCGCGGCAGAGTCCGGATATTTCAGGTCGGGCAGGTAGATGTCCACCTTCCCCTCCAGGGCGCGGAGGGTCTCCAGGCGATCATAGCCGCCTGAGTTCCACACCACGGGGACGGGCAGCGGCTCCTCCAGGGCCTGAAGCACCGCGTGGGCAAAGTGGGTGGGATTGACCAGGTCGATGTTGTGGGCCCCCTGGCCGATGAGCTCCAGGAAAATGGCCCGCAGCCGCTCCACGGACACGGGCTTTCCAAAGTTTTCGTGGCTGATGCGCTCGTTCTGGCAGAATACGCAGCCCAGGGGGCAGCCGGAGAAGAACACGGTGCCCGCCCCCCGCTTGCCTGAGATGGGGGGCTCCTCCCACATGTGGAGGGCGGCCCGGGCCACCACCGGCAGGGCAGGCATGCCGCAGCGGCCCTCCCCTGCCGTATCGGTACGGAGGGCGCCGCATTTGCGGGGACAGAGGGTGCAGATCATATCAGCCCTGCTTTCGCCAGTCGGGACCCAGGTTGCCCTCTTTCCAGTGCTTGCGGCACAGGCCGATGTACCGGTCGTTGGCGCCCAGAACCACCTGCTCGCCCTCCTTGAGGACGGTGCCGTTCTCGTCGAAACGGGCGTTATAGGTGGCCTTTTTGCCGCACCAGCAGATGGTCTTGATCTCCTCGATGATGTCGGCGCAGGAGAGCAGCTCCTGGGAGCCGGGGAAGAGCTCGCCCTTGAAATCGGCCCGCAGGCCGTAGCAGATCACCGGGATGTTCTGCTCGTCCACCAGGTCGGTGAGGTAGCGCACTTCCTCCCGGGTGAGGAACTGGGCCTCGTCCACGATGATGCAGGCATAGGACTTGAGGGCGGCGGGGCCCATGCTCCGCAGGTCGGAAAAATAGATGCAGGGGTGGCTCAGGCCGGCCCGGGAGGCCACGAACCGGGCGCCGTCCCGCTGGTCCAGCTCGGGTTTGACCAGCAGGGCCTCCTGTCCCCGCTCCTCGTAGTTATAGCGTACCATCAGGGCGTTGGCCGTCTTGCTGGAGCCCATGACGCCGTACCGGAAATAGAGCTTTGCCATATCTCTTCGCCTCTTTCGTCTTTTACATCAGCTTTTTCAGCAGGCCAAGGCCCTTGCCCTGGTGCGGGGGATAGCGTACCGGCACATCGGGGGAGTATTTGCGCAGGATGGACTTCTCATAGGAGAAGGTGCGGAAGCCCGCCTCCCCATGGCAGCGGCCCATGCCGCTCTCCCCCACGCCGCCGAAGGGCAGGCGGCTGTTGGCCAGATGGAGCACCGTGTCGTTGACGCAGCCGCCTCCGAAGGGCAGGGCGTCGCTGATCTTTTTGGCCATCCACTTGTTGCGGGTGAAGGTGTACAGGGCCAGGGGACGGGGCTTTTCCTGAAGGTGGGAGAGCAGCTCGTCCATGTCGGTATAGGTGAGCACCGGCAGGATGGGGCCGAAGATCTCCTCCTCCATGACGGGGGAGTCCTCCGCCGCGTCCACCAGGACGGTGGGCTCGATGCGCAGCGTTTCCGGGTCGCAGCCGCCGCCGAAGGCCACGGAGCCCGACTTCATCAGCCCCCGCAGCCGGTCAAAGTGCTTCTGGTTGATGATGCGGCCCAGATCGGGGCTTTCCAGCGGGCGCTCCCCGTAAAATCGGGTGACGGCCTCACGGAGCTTGTCCACAAAGTAGTCCCGGGCCTCCTCCATGATCCACACATGGTCGGGGGCCACACAGGTCTGCCCGGCGTTGAGGAGCTTGCCCCACACGATGCGCCTGGCCGCCAGATCCAGGTCGGCGTCGGGAGCGATGATGACCGGGGACTTGCCCCCCAGCTCCAGGGCCACCGGGGTCAGGTTTTGGGCGGCGGCGGTCATGACGGCCCGGCCCACCTGGCCGCTGCCGGTGAAGAAGATAAAGTCGAATTTCTGCTCCAGCAGGGCGGTATTCTCGGCCCGGCCCCCCTGGACCACCGCCGCGAAGGCGGGGTCGAACACGTCGGCGATGAGATCGGCCACCGCCGCCGAGGAGGCGGGGGCATAGGCCGAGGGCTTGATCACCGCGGTGCACCCGGCCGCGATGGCCGAGATAAGGGGGACCAGGGTGAGCTGCACCGGGTAGTTCCAGGGAGCCATGATGAGGGCCACGCCGTAAGGTTCATAGTACACCCGGCCGCCGGAGGGGAAAAGGGAGAGGGGGGAGCGGGCCTTCCGGGGCTGGGCCCACTTTTCGGCGTGGTTCCAGGCCTGACGCAGCTCGGCGTAGACCACGCCCAGCTCGGTCTCATAGGCCTCGAACCGGCTCTTGCCCAGGTCCTGTTCCAGGGCGGAGAGCAGGGCCTCCTCATGGCGCTCGATCCCCTTTTTCAGCCGCAGCAGCATCTGACGCCGCAGGGATACCGTGCGGGTGAGTCCCTCGTTGAAATACCGCCGCTGGGCGGCCACCAGTTCCTTGATCTCCATGCTTATTCCTCCTCGGTCCCCGCCAGAGCCAGTCCCATAAAGGGCTGAAAGGCGTTGGGTACGGCATACTCCCGCTCCAGCTCCCGCCGGGAGGCCCAGACCCAGCCCGGGGGAAGGGCGGGACCGGCGGCCTCCACCGCCAAGGCGGTCATGTGCCACTCAATGTGGGTGAAAATGTGCCGGCCCGCGCCGCCGTGCTCCAGGCGCAGGGGAGAGACCCCCCAGCGCTCCAGCGCCCCCTCGTCGCAGGCGGGCTCGTTGGGGAATTCCCACAGTCCGGCCAGCAGGCCCCGGGCAGGGCGGCGGCGGAGGGCCACCCGGCCTTTGTAAAAGATGAGAAAGACCGTGCGTTCCTCCACCCGGCGGGGCTTTTTGGGGGACTTCACCGGCAGCTCGCCGGTGCGCCCCTCCCGCCGGGCGGCGCAGAGATGGGCGGCGGGACACTGATGGCACAGGGGCGCGCCGTTGGGAAGGCAAACGGTGGCCCCCAGCTCCATCAGGGCCTGGTTATAGTCCCCGGGGAAGGTTTTGGGCATGGTCTCCAGCAGGGCGGCGCGCATCCGGGCTTTTGTCTCAGGCCGGAGAATGTCTCCGTCGTCGCCGGTGATGCGGGAGACCACCCGCAGTACGTTGCCGTCCACCGCCGGCACCGGGATGCCGAAGGCGATGGAGGCGATGGCGCCGGCAGTGTATTCTCCCACCCCGGCCAGGGACAAAATGGACTCGTAGGTATCGGGAAAGACGCCGCCGAAGTCGGTCACAATCTGCCGGGCGGCTTTCTGGAGGTTGCGGGCCCGGTTGTAATATCCCAAGCCCTGCCACAGCTTCATCAGCCTGTCCTCCTCCGCCCGGGCCAGAGCGTCCACGGTGGGCAGTTCCTCCATAAAGCGGCGGTAGTAGCCCAGCACCGCGGCCACCCGGGTCTGCTGCAGCATGATCTCGGACACCCACACGTGATAGGGGGTGGGGTCGGACCGCCAGGGCAGGGTGCGGGCGTGTTCATAAAACCACTGGGTCAGGGGGATGGGAAGCTGTTCCAATTCGTTCACGGCGTTCCTCCGGAGAAAAAATCACATCTCATTTTAACACACCGTATCCTCCCCTTCAAGCGCCCGGAGGGCGTCCCCGTCCAGCAGGCGGGCCATGTCGGCGGGGAGGGGGGCCGACCACTCCATGGCCGCCCCGGTGACAGGGTGGATCAGGGAGAGGGCGGCGGAGTGGAGGGCAGCCCGGCCGATGAGGGCTTTGTCCTCAGTACCGTAGAGGAAGTCCCCGGTGAGGGGACAGCCCAGGTGGGCCATGTGGACCCGGATCTGGTGGGTGCGGCCGGTGTCCAGTTCCAGCCGGACCAGGCTGCGTCCGTTACATACGGACAGAACACGATACCGGGTGCGGGCGGGAGCGCCGTCCGGGGCCACCTGCCGCCGTAGCACCGAACCCTCCGCCCGGCCAATGGGGGCCTCCACCGCGCCGGAGGGCGGGACAGGCGTCCCATCGCACACCGCAAGGTACACCCGGCGGAAGGCGGGGGTGTGGAGCTGGGCCTTCAGCACCTCCTGGGCGTGGGCGTGCTTGGCCACGCACATCAGGCCGGAGGTCCCCCGGTCCAGCCGGTTCACGGGGCGGAACCGGGCGGTCTGACCGGTTGATTTGTAATAATAGGACACAAAATTACCTAGAGTATCGTCAAAATGGTCGGGACTGGGGTGGACGGCCACCCCGGGGGCCTTGTTGAGAATGAGGATGTCCCCATCCTCGTACACGATGGAGAGAGGGCCGGGGGCGGGGATCACGCCGCCGTCCTCCTCCGTGTCCCCCACCAGTACGGACAGGACCTGCCCCGCTGCCGCCCGGGCAGTGACGAACACGGGAAGGCCGTCCAGAAGGATGCCCCCGGGGAAGCGCTTGGCCCGCTTGACGGTGGTGCCAGACAGCCTCAGCGTCCGCCGGAGAAGAACGTCCACGGCCGCGCCGGAGAGCTCCGGCGGCACGGTGAGGGTGAGCCGGCGGGGGCCGGCAGCGTCCTCACAGGACGGACCCGGCGGGAGCGGGGAGCGGCCGGAGACAGGGGACATGGTTCATTCCTCCTTAAAAACAGGGAAACCCCCGGACGCAGCTGTCCGCCGGGGGTCGAAAGGCGGGGCGCGCCCTTTGCGCAAGCAGGATAGCATGGACGGAGGAAAGAGTCAAGCACCTTTTCCGGCCTGGGATTTTGGAGAAAAACCGGGGCAGACTATTTTCAAAAGAGAGGAAAAGCGGTATAATCACATACAATAGATGGCCCCGTGTCCGCAAGAGGCGAAAATGAGGTGGACTTTATGCCCGGAAAGCTTGGTATCTACATCCATATCCCCTTCTGCCGCAGCAAGTGCGACTACTGCGACTTCTACTCCCTGGCCGGCCGGGAGGGACAGATGGACCTCTATCTGAAGGCGCTGCTGGTCCACATCCGGGAGACCGCCCCCCTGGCCAAAGGATACCAGGTGGATACCATTTATTTCGGCGGCGGCACCCCCAGCTATTTTGGGGAAAAGCGGCTGCGGGCCGTCCTCGCCGAGATCGGAAAGCGCTTTGACGTGACCCGGGATGCGGAGATCACCGTGGAGTGCAATCCGGACAGTGTGGATCTCAGGACGTTCAGCCGGCTCCGCCGGGCGGGGGTGAACCGGATCTCCCTGGGGGTGCAGTCGGCCTGCAACCGGGAGCTGGAGTGCCTGCACCGGCCCCACACTTTTGAGCAGGCTGCCCGGGCGGTGGCCATGGCCCGGGAGGCAAAGCTGAAAAACATCAGCCTGGACCTGATCTACGGCCTGCCCGGCCAGGACATGGCCGGATGGCAGGACACGGTGGAAAAGACCCTGGCGCTGGAGCCTGAGCACCTGTCCTGCTACGGGCTGAAGGTGGAGCTGAGTACCCCCCTCTATGCCCGGGTGGAGCGGGGTGAGGTGCTGCCCGATGACGATGCCCAGGCCGATATGTACCTGTGGATGGTGGACCGGCTGGCGGCGGCGGGGTACAAGCAGTATGAGATCTCCAATTTCGCCCGGCCCGGCTTCCAGTCCCGGCACAATCTGAAATACTGGATGGGGCGGACCTATATCGGCTTTGGCCCCGGCGCCCATTCCGACTTCGGCGGCCGGCGTTACTCCTTCGTGCGGGATCTGGACGCCTATATCAGCGGCGTGCTGGGCCACGGCGGCCCCATCGTGGACGAGTCCGAGCTCATCCCCCAGCGGGAGCGGAGCGGGGAGTACCTGATGCTCCGCCTGCGGACCACCCGGGGCATCGAGGAGTGGGAATACCGCCGGGAGTTCTGCATGAACTTCGACCCCCTGGAGCAGAAGCTGGAGGAATATGAGCGCCAGGGATGGGCCGCCCGCCAGGACCGGCGGTGGTACTTCACGCCCAAGGGCTTTCTGGTGTCCAACCAGCTCATCGGGGACCTGCAGAGCATTCAGGAGCAGGCGGCGCTGGATACGCTGCTGCCCCGGCTGCGTCAGAACCGGGCGGAAGAGCAGGAAGGCTAAGCAGATTTGGAATGATTTGGCGACCAAAATTTAGGACGGGCTGTTTACAAAAACGGCCAAATGTGTTAACATAAAATCTGTAATTTGGTCCAGAGCGCCCGGCCAAGTGCGGCCGGGCGCTTTTTTACCGGCGCGGCAGCCGCGCCATGAACCAAGGAGGTCAGTATTGAAGCATACATGGATGAAACGGGCGGCGGCCGCGGGGCTGGCGCTGATGATGACGGGCCAGGCGGCCTACGCCTCGGAGGCCCTGGGCCACGACCTGCACAGCGGCAGCGTGGACCTGTCGGTGGGGACCAGTGTCACCCGGCAGATCTTCTGGAGCGATACATACTCCGACCTGCGCACCGAGCGCTATCTGACCTATCAGCCCAGTACCGATGTGAACCCCACGGTGGCCTACGGCGACAAGGTGCTCAGCCGCGCCACCCTGGCCTCTATGGCCAAGACGTTGGAGAATCAGGGCAAACGGGTGGTAGGCGGCGTCAACGGCGATTACTATGTGTTCGCCACCGGGGCGCCGGTGGGTCTGGTGATCTCGGGCGGGGTGATCCGCTCGGCCACTGCCAGCACCAGCGCCTGGTATTACGGCGTCGGCTTCCGCGCCGACGGCACCGCCTTTATCGGCCGGCCGGCCCTGTCGGTGAAGGCCGCCTTCCAGGGCGTGAGCCATGACATCACCGGCGGTATCAACAAGATCCGCACCGAGAGCGGGGGCTACACCCTGCTCACCGGCGACTTTGCGGCCACCACGGGGAACACCAGCCCCGGCGTGGATGTGATCCTCTCTCCGCTGACCGACGGCGAGGGGGAGACCATCCTCACCGGCAGCGGCGCCGAACTGGTCCGGAGCAGCGAGCCCATCGTGGGCGGCCGGACCACCTGCGTAGTGGAGCAGGTGCTGGAGTCCGAGGGCTCCATCCCTATCCCGGAGGGGAAATGGGTGCTCACCATCAACGGCAAGGGGGACGCGGGGAAGATCGAGGCCCTGAAGGCCCTGCAGCCCGGCGATACCGTGGACATCGATATCACCAGTGAGGATGAGCGCTGGGCCCAGGCCACAGAGGCCCTGGGCGCTCCCAGCCGCCTGCTCACCGACGGCGCTTTGGACGACAGCTTTACCGGCGACAGCAACGCCAACACCCGGGTGGCCCGCACCGCTGTGGGGATAAAAGCGGACGGCACTGTGATCTTTTATACCATTGACGGCGGCCAGTCGGGCTACAGCGTGGGCTGCACCCTGCGGCAGGCAGCCCTGCGGCTGAAGGAGCTGGGCTGCGTGGACGCGGTGGCCATGGACGGCGGCGGCTCCACCACTCTGGGCGCGGCCTATCCCGGCGGCGCCATGGAGATCCTGAACAAGCCCTCTGAGGGGACTCAGCGGGCCAACAGCACCGCCATCTTCCTCACCACCACCCTGGCCGCCACAGGAGAGCTGGGCAGTTACTATGTCACCCCCGGCGACAGCCTGATGCTTTCCGGCGCCGTCCTGCAGCTCAAGGCCACCGCTCTGGATACTGCCTATTATCCCATGGCCGATCCCAATGAGGTCAGCTTCTCCATCCGGAACGGAGACGGCACCATCACCGCCGACGGCCTCTTTACCGCCGGGGACAGCAGCGGCACCGCCCAGATCGTGGCCACCGGCGGCAGCGCCGCAGGCACGGCCGGTGTGACGGTGGTGCGCACGCCCGACGCCATCTCCCTCTCCAATGAAAAGACGGGCAAGACTTTGTCCCGGCTGGACGTGAGTCCCGGTGCCCAGGTGGATCTGAAGGCCAATGCCTCCTACCGCAAGCTGGCACTGGTCTCTCAGGATACCTGCTATACCTGGAGCTGCGATCCCGCGGTGGGCACGGTGGACGCCAACGGCGTGTTCACTGCCGTGGACAAGAGCGCCAGCGGTGCCATCACGGTAAGCGCCGGCGGGAAGAGCGTCAGCCTGCCTGTCAGTGTGGCGGGCCATATCCTGGCCCTGGAGACCTGCGAGGGCAGCCTGTCCGGATTTACCTCCAGCGCCGGGGCCACGGCCTCGGCCGAGACCGGCACGGCCCACGTGAAGGCGGGCCGGCAGAGCCTGAAGATGACCTATGACGCCGCCGGCAGCGGTATGGCCAGCCTGGCCACCGACCTGCGCATCCCGGAGGGGGAGCGTTACCTGGGCCTGTGGGTCTATGGTGACGGCTCGGGCAACAGCCTCACCGCCTCTGCGGCCGATGAGAGCGGTGCGGTCACGTCCCTGGTGCTGACCGCCCTGGACTTCACCGGCTGGAAGCATGTGCTGGTGGAGCTGCCCGAGGGCACCGCAGCCATCCGCACCCTCAGCGTGGTCTACGGCGGCGGGAAGGACGCCGCCAGCGGGGCCATCTGGCTGGACCACTTTACTACCAGCAACGAGAGCGTGGCGGATGCCACCGCCCCCACGGTCACCGTGACAGTGTCGGGCTCCACAGTCACCGCGTCGGTGACCGACGATGTGGACAGAGCCATCCCGGCGGAGAGCGTGGTGCTCACCTGCGACGGCACAGCGGTGGACAAGATCTGGAATGAAAGCACGGGCACTTTGACGGCCCAGCTCTCTCTGACCGACGGCAAAGCCCACCGGGTGACGGTGACCGCGGTGGACACCAGCGGCAACCTGGCCAGAAACTCGGCAGATGTGGAGCCGTCGGCGGAAAACGCCAACGTGTTTGGCGATATGGAGGGCCACTGGGCGGCCCGGTTTGCCTCCTACCTCTATCAGACCGGCGTGACCTCGGGCACCGGCGACCCGGAGACCGGACTGGTATACGCCCCCGACCGCAGCATCACCCGGGGCGAATTCTTCGCCCTGGTGGCCCGGTGGATGAAGGTGGACCTGAGCCGGTACGCCGATGTGGAGCTGCCCTTCGTGGACGGGGCGGACATCCCCTCCTGGGCGCTGGGTGAGATCAAGGCCATGTACAGCCTGGGCATCGTCAGCGGCGCGGGGAGCGACAGCGGCCTGCGCATCAACGCCGGAGCCAACATCAGCCGGGCCGAGGTCATGGCCATTCTGGGCCGGACCCAGCCCAGGGGCTATGCCACCCCCGCCCTGACGGCGGCTGACAGGGACCAGGTGCCCGCCTGGGCCCTGGAGCACGTCCAGTCCCTGGTGGGACAGGGCGTGGTGGCCGGTTACGGCGGTAAGATCAATCCCAACCAGTCTATCACCCGGGGCGAAGTGGCCAAGCTGCTCTACTCCATGCTTTAAACCGGCCGCTCCTGCCTTGCGGCGCGCCCCCGGACCGGCTCCGGGGGCGCGTTTTTTACCGGCGGAGCTTGCGGCGGACGGAAGCGGCGGGTATAATAATGTCTGCTCAACAGGCCGCTTTGCGGTCTGCTCGTGCGGCGGTCCGCCTTTTTGCCCGGCCGTGATACCAGTTTGCCAGTTCAAAGGAGTTGTTTACATTGTATCGCCTGATCGCACTTGACATTGATGGGACCCTGGTCCGGCCCGACGGCAGCGTCAGTGAGGCTGACCGGGAGGCCATCGCCCACGCCCGGCGGTCGGGAGCCCGGGTGGTGCTCTGCACCGGACGGTCCTGGCAGGAGTCGGAAGAGGTGGCGGAGGAGGCCGGCTGCGACCGGGTGATGGTGTGCCAGGGGGGCGCGGCCCTGGCCGACCTGGACAGGCGGTGCAACACCCGGCTCTGGGAGATCCCGCGGGATGCAGCGCTGGAGCTGGTGGGGTGGCTGGAAAGAGAGGAACTGGCCCTGATGCTCTTTGCCGGCAGCGAGCTGGTGGTCAATCCCAGGTCGGAGGAGGCGTTCCGGCACTATCCCAGCCCCGGGTTCCACCGGTGCAAGGTGGTAGCGCAGGAGCCCGCCCGTTTTCTGCGGGAGCAGGGGCTGCCCGTGAACAAGATCTATGCCCAGGGGGATCCCGCCATCTTCCCGCCGCTGCTGGAACGGGCCGCCCGGTGCAGAGAGGTGACGGTGACCTCCTCGGCACCCTATAACTTCGAGATCGTGCCCGCCGGGGTGGACAAGGGCACCGGCCTGGCGGCGCTGGCGGAGGAGCTGGGCCTTACGCTGGCGGAGACCATCGCCATCGGAGACAGCGACAATGACCGGGGCATGCTGGCCGCAGCCGGCATGCCGGTGGCCATGGGCAACGCCACCGACGCCATCAAGGCCATGGCCCGCTATGTGACCGAAACCAATGAGAACGGCGGCGTGGCCAGGGCCATCCGCCATTTCATCCCCTGAGCCCGTATCTGGACAAAATCACCGGGGCAGGTTGCTTTTTACAGGGGAAACCGCTATAATTTATGTTAAGCGGAACTTTGCAGACCTGTTTGCGTCTATTCACAGGAAAGATCTGATGATCCGGAGGTGTATTTATGAAAGGAAAACGACTGCTGGCCGCAGCCCTGGCGCTGACGCTGGCCGGGAGCATGCTGACGGCACCCGCCTCGGCGGCCACCTTTACCGACCTGAACGGCCACTGGGCCCAGGCGGATGTGGAGTATCTGTCCAGTCAGGGGCTGGCCAGCGGATACAGCGACGGGACCTTCAAGCCGGACGCGGCCATGAGCACGGTGGAGGCGCTGCTCTTCTGCTCCCGGGTGACCGGGCTGGATGCCAGCACCAAGGCGGCCATCAAGGAAGACTGGCTGGATACGCTGGAGGACATCCTGCCTGCGGACATGGTGTCCTGGGCGTCGGCCGACCTGTCGGTGTGCCTGGAGACCGGCATCATCACCGCGGATGAGCTCAAGGCCATCTGTGACCGGGACGGACTGCTCAAGGCCATCGAGCGGGAGGACGTGATGCAGTACTTGGCCCGGGCCATGCAGCTCTCTGCCATGGCGGAGGGCCTGTCCACCTATCCCCTGTCTTTCAGCGATGCGGACCAGGTCTCCAGTGAGATGCGCCCCTATGTGTACATCCTGAGCACCTACGGTGTAGTGAAGGGAGACGAGCAGGGCCGTTTCCTGCCCAAGAGCAGCCTGAACCGGGCCTCCATGACCTCGGTGCTTCGCCGGGCACTGAGCTTTATGAAGGAGCGGGGCATTGTAGTGGAGCTGCCGGGCCGCACCAGCTACAGCTGGGTGGGCGGCACCATTGCCGCGGCCACCGTGGGCAATGGCGGCACCATTTCCCTCACCCTGACTGAGCCCCTGGGTTCCACACGCACCGTTACCCTGCCGGCCAGCGTGAAGATCTATGAGAACAACATGCTCTCCGGCGGCAGCGCGCTGAAAAACGGCAGCTATGCCCGTGTGAACATGAATAGGAGCGGTACGGCGGCCGAAGTCCGTGTCAGCGGTGCGCTGGAGACTGTCAGCGGCAGCGTGTCCGGCCTGGAGAACGGGGTCCTTACCCTCCTCACCGGCGGGCAGACCCGTTCCTATCAGCTGGACCGGTTCATCCAGGTCCAGGCGGGCAAGGCTGTGGGCGGCAGCGAACTGCTGGACGAGAGCGCTGCTTACTCTGCCGCCGTGTGTTATGTGGATGAGCTGGGCCATGTGGCCGCAGTGAGGCTCTCCGGCGGCACCCGGGAAGAAGTGGGCCTCCTCTCGGAAGTCAAGATCAGCAGCAGCGGCGCTGCCACCATCCAGGTGGTGAGCATGAGCGGCGTCAAGACCCGCTACACCGTGCCCGACGGAGCGGGCGTCACTGTTAACGGAAAGACGGGAAAGCTGAGCACCGGTCATGTGGGGGACTATGTGACCCTGCGGGTGTCGAATGACGACAGCGACACTGTGGCCGCTCTGGAGGTGGATACCGCCACCCCGTATGTCCAGGGCTCCATCAAGTCGGTGAGCTATGCCCAGAGCCCCAGCAAGATCACTATTACCGATCTCTCCAATGGAAAGACCGTGACCTATACCATTGACAGCAAGGCTGACGTTACCTATGACGGGGGCAAAATCGCCCTGTCCGCTCTGGAGAAGGGCTGGTATGTGACCCTCCGCCTCACTGGTACCGAGGTCAGCGCCATCATGGCCTATCCCGGCTCTTCCACTGAAGAGGGTATCATCACCTCCATCACCTACGGTACGCCCACCGTGCTGGAGGTGACCCGGGACGACGGCACTGTCCTGAGCTTTGACATCGACCTGACTGATCCCCCGGAGATCTACCGGGACGACGTGCGCAGCTCCATCGACAAGCTGAAAAACGGGGACGAGGTGGTGGTCACGGTGCGCTACCACGAGGTGAGCGCCATCGAGGCCACGCCCAAGAGCGCCAATGCCACCGGCGTC
>JALEZN010000079.1 GCA_022772585.1 Clostridiales bacterium | reverse complement strand
CTTTACTCCTGTACATCCACCCGCTCTACCCGCAGGCAGCGTTTTTTATCGGTATCGATGGTGAACAGGCAGGCGTTGAGCTTGCAGGGGCCCTCCGCCTCCTCATACCGCCGGGGCAAGCCCCCCAGAAACAGGTTGATGGAGTTTTCCGGCTTGATGCCCAGAATGGAGCGGCTGGGCCCGGTCATACCCAGGTCGGTGACGAAACCCGTCCCCCGGGGCAGTACCTGACAGTCAGCAGTGGGTACATGGGTATGGGTCCCCCACACCGCCTGCACCTTGCCGTCCAGATACCAGGCCATGGCCCCCTTTTCGCTGGTTGCCTCCGCGTGAAAATCCATCAGGATCACGTCGCAGCCCTCCAGCTGCCGCAGAATGGTATTGGCCATCTTGAAGGGGCTGTCCAGGTTGGGATTCAGCTCCACCCGGCCCATGAGATTGATCACTCCCACGGTCAGCCCCCGGCATTTATATACGCCGAAGCCCCGGCCCGGGACCCGCCCGGCATAGTTGGCCGGGCGGAGTATGTCGGTATTTTTGTCCAGGAAGTCCCCGATCTGGATGCGGTTCCAGGTGTGGTTGCCCAGGGTGATCACGTCCGCCCCGGCGTCAAACATCCCCCGGGCCTGTGCGGGCGTAATGCCCACGCCGGAAGCATTTTCCCCGTTTACCACCGTAAAGTGGACGTCCAGCCTGTTCTGCACTTCCCGCAGGCGGCGGCGCAGAATGTCCTGCCCGCCCTCGCCTACAATATCCCCCACGGCCAATACCCGCAGTTCCATAATGGTTCCTCCTAAAGCTTTCCCTTTTGATTCGTCTCTTATTTTCCCACGCAGAACCGCTCAAAGATGCGGTCGGTGATATCCTCACGAACGGACTGCCCGGTCAGCTCGCCCAGGGCAGACAGGGCCTGCTCCACATCGGTGAGCAGGGCGTCCGGCGTGACCCCCATGGCCAGGGCGTCTCCGGCCCGCTCCACCCCCTCCAGGGCGCGGCGGACCGCCTCCGCCTGACGGGCGTTGGCAATCACCCGTCCGTAATCCTCCTGTCCCCGGGGGAACAGCCCTTCTACCGCCGCGGCCAGCTCCTCCAGTCCCTGGCCGGTCTTTGCGCTGACCTCCACCACGGGGGGCGCGTCCGCGCCGATCAGGCCCACGGGCACGGCCCACTGGTCCAGATCCGCCTTGGACCGGACGAAAATCCACGGCTTGCCCGTGTCCGCCACGGCCCGGGCCAGGTCTTCGTCCTCCCGGGTCCACTCCGCCCCGCCGTCGGCCACCAGCAGGATCAGCGCCGCCTCGTCCATGGCCTTCCGGCTGCGCTCCACCCCCAGCTGTTCAATGGGGTCGTCAGAATCCCGCAGACCGGCGGTATCAATAAGCCGCAGGGTCACACCCCCCAGCTCGGCCCGCTCCTCCACCGTATCCCGGGTGGTGCCGGGGATATTGGTGACGATAGCCCGGTCGTAGCCCACCAGGGCGTTGAGCAGGGATGACTTGCCCGCATTGGGCCGCCCTACAATGGCGCAGGGGACGCCGTCCCGCAGATACTGTCCCCGGCGGTAGCTGTCTGCCAGCTTCCCCAGGGCCGTCCGCTGGGCGGACAGGCTCTCCCCCAGCTGCCGGGCAGTAAAGGGGTCGATGTCCTCGTCGGGGTAGTCCAACACCGCGTGGAAGTGGGCCATCACGTCCAGCAGGGCGGAATAGATCCCGGCGATCTGCTCCGACAGGGCGCCGGCCAGCTGGCTGGCGGCATGGCGGGCCCCCTCCCGGCTGCGGGCGTCCAGCAGGTCGCCCACGGCCTCCGCCTGGGCCAGGTCCAGCTTGCCGTTCAAAAAGGCCCGGCGGGTGAATTCTCCCCGCTGGGCCTGACGGGCCCCCGCAGCAAACAGGGCCTCCAGCCCCAGCTGCAGCACCATGGGCGAACCGTGGCAGTGGATCTCCGCCGTGTCCTCCCCCGTATAGCTGTGGGGGGCCAGCGAGACGGTACACAGCACCCGGTCGATGGCCACGCCGCCGCTGTCCAGCAGGTCGCCATACACCAGCGTCTTGGACGGACGTTCCAGCAACCCCTTGGGCCCCAACGGTTTGAAGCATCGCTCCGCGATCTGCGCCGCTTGGGGGCCGGACAGGCGCAGGATGCCGATGGCCGCCGGGACGGGCGGGGTGGCAATTGCGGCAATGGTATCGGTCATAGGGTCCATAGGCTGTTCCTCCCGGCTCTCTCCGCGACGGCGGAGGAAGCGCTCTTTCCTGCAAAATCACGATTTGTGTATTTTTTCTTTTTACACAGTCTTGACAAATATTATGGAAACCAAAAAGTGAATATTTCTCTTATCCACAGGTTCCACAACGGGGTGTGGATAACTCGGTGGATAATGTGGACAACCCCTGTGGGACGGAAAAAACGCCTCCCCGCCCCTGCCGGGCCGCCATACATTCCCTTCTGGATATTCCATGTCAAAATTTGACGATGTTTTTTCCCCTTCTGCCGGACAGGCGCCCATCCGACGCGCAGATGTCTTTTTCTTCGTGCAAGTGATGATTCATCTCCGGGGTAAAAGCTTTGCCGCAGCGAATTGTCAAGGGGAAATTTTCAAGCCTGCGTCCCGCGTTCCCCCAGCCGCCCCCTTTTCCGGGGCGCACTTTGGTTTTACATCCGTTTAATAATAGCTCTGGCCGCCTGAACCTCGTCCTCACAAACTGCGCTGCGCTTCATCCGCCTGATCGGCGGATCTCCGCTGCGCTGCGTTGCTCGTCCTCTCCAAAGTCTGCCCGCTCCGCTGGGCCAGACTTTGGCTTTACATCCGTTTGATAATAGCGCGCGCCGCCTGCACACCGGAGGCGCCCGCCTGGGCCAGGCCGCGGGTGACGCCGGCGCCGTCGCCGGCGGCGAAGAAGTTGGGCAGGCCGGTCTCCAGCTCGCCGGTCAGCTGCAGGCGGGCAGAGTAGAACTTCACCTCGGCGCCATACAGCAGGGTGTCGTAGTTGGCGGTGCCCGGGGCGATCTTATCCAGCTGATAGATCATCTCGATGATGTCGTCCAGCTGCCGCTTGGGCAGGGTCAGGGACAGGTCGCCGGGGACGGCGGCGGTAAGGGTGGGCTTGACGAAGGACTTGCTCATGCGGTGGTCGTTGGAGCGCCGTCCGCCCACCAGGTCGCCGAAGCGCTGCACCAGCACGCCCCCGGCCAGCATGTTGGACAGGGAGGCGATGTGCTTGCCGTACCGGTAGGGCTCGTTAAAGGGCTGGGTAAAGCGGTTGCTTACCAGCAGGGCGAAGTTGGTATTCTCGCTGCGCAGGGCGGGGTCGGCATAGGAGTGGCCGTTCACCGTGTTGATCCCCTCCACATTCTCCGCCACCACATGGCCGTAGGGATTCATGCAGAAGGTACGCACGGAGTCGCCGTACTGCTTGGTGCGGTAAACAAACTTAGATTCATACACCACGTCGGTGATATGCTCGAACACGGCGGCGGGCAGCTCCACCCGCACGCCCACATCCACCTGGTTGTTCAGCAGCTGAAGACCCAGATCCTTACACTGGTTGGCGAACCACTCCGCCCCGCTGCGGCCGGGGGCGGCCAGCAGATATTTGCAAACCAGGTCGTCCCCCTTCTTCAGGGTCAGGCGGTAGCCCTCAGGGTCGGTGGAGATGGTCTCCACCTCGGTGTTGAACCGGAACTCCAGCTTGTCCTTCAGCCCCTCATAGATGTTGGTGAGGATGCGCAGGTTATTCTCGGTGCCCAGGTGCTTGCACCGGGCCTGCAGCAGGTGCAGATCATAGCCCAGCGCCCGGCGCTCCAGCGCCTTGGCCTCCGGGCTGCTGGTGGAGAACCACTCCTCCGTGGCCCCGTGGGCCACATTGATGGAGTCCACATAGGCGATCAGTTCCATGACGGTCTTTTCGTCGATAAAATCGGTGAGCCAGCCGCCAAACTGGGTGGTAGAGTTGAACTTTCCGTCGGAGAAGGCCCCCGCTCCGCCGAAGCCGCACATGGTATGGCACACAGGACAGTGGATGCACTCCTTCACCTTGCCCGCCACAATGGGGCAGCTGCGGTGATAGATGTCGGCCCCCTGGTCCACGGCCAGCACCTTCAGTCCGGGGGCGGAATGGGCCAGCTCATAGGCGGCGAAGATGCCTGCCTCGCCGCAGCCCAGGATAATAACGTCGTATTTGGCGCTCATAACGCAACTCCTTCTTGTCCCGCCGGGCGCAGGCCCGCAGGACATACAATATCAGGGTATAGTATAGCAGAATTCCGGGGGAAAAGAAACTCTTAATTGAGAATTGGGAATCACCTTTGGCGATTCGCCCGGCGCGGGCGGATGAGGACATCCGCCCCTGCGTCATCTTCGCAAAACCCGCTCCGCTGGGCTTTTGCGGGGCCCCATCGGGTTCGTTATTCGCACCATGTAGGGCCCGATGCCCCCCTCGGGCCGCGTAAATGCGGCGTACCGGATCGGCGCGTCCTACGCACAAGATATGATATCTCCCCACAAAAAACAGGCCGGACAGTCGTCCGGCCTGTTTCTTAACTTTAACTTTTTTCCTGAAAACTGGCTCCGCAGCCCCGGCAGGTCACTGTGATCCTCCCCTTGCCCCGGGGCACCCGCAGCTGCTGTCCGCAGTTGGGACACTTGAAGTAGCAGTGGTCTTTGTCCCGCCGAATGGTCCGCCGCAGGCGGTACCACCTGGTCACCGGCTGCACCAGACTTAAAAATTTCCCGTTCTCCGCCCGCCGGCGGTCGTAATTTCTGGACAGGCAGCGGAACAGAGCCACCGCCATAAGCATGAAGCTGACGGCGTACAAAAACGTCCAGCTTGTAACCGCAAATACCAGATACAGCGCCAGAGACAGGAGGACCAGAACCATGTTCAGCTGATCGTTTCCGTACCGCCCGTACATAAATCGCTGCAGCGCGTTTCGAATCATACTGGTCACCCCTTTCCAAACACCGCAGGTAGACAGGCCCGCGTCTTCTTAAATAAGGATACCATTATTTTAGTTCCGGCTCTGTGCTCCGTCAAGCGCCGAAACGTAAACAATGTGTAAATTGTCCTCCATCCCTCCCCCTTTTCCTGCGGTTTTCCTTGCGCCGTGTCAAGAATTCGGCTATAATCCGTATGTAATGTGATGGAAAGGGGCCACCGTTTATGAGCCGCATTGATAAAGAAAACTACTATCTGGATATTGCCGCCACCGTGTTGGAGCGCTCCACCTGCCTGCGCCGCTGCTATGGCGCTATCATCGTAAAGAATGACGAGATCGTCTCCACCGGCTACAACGGCGCCCCCCGCGGCAGAAAAAACTGCATGGATCTGGGCTACTGCACCCGCGAGGCCATGAATATCCCCAGCGGCGAGCGATACGAGCTGTGCCGCTCCGTCCACGCGGAGGCCAATGCCATCATCTCCGCCGCCCGGCGGGACACCCTGGGCTCTACCCTGTATCTGGCCGGCCGCGACTCGAAAACCGGCCAGCTGCTTCACGACGCCACGTCCTGCTCCATGTGCCGCCGCATGATCATCAATGCGGGCATCGACCGGGTGGTGATCCGCAGCACAGACAAGGAATATTCCGTTGTCCATGTGGAGGACTGGATCCGCGAGGACGACTCTCTGCCCCAAAAGGTATAAAATACATATAATACATATAAGATCTACGCGCGGGCCCGCTCCACACCGGAGCCGGGTCCGCGCTCTCTTTTCCCTTCGGGGCAAATGTGAATAATTCTTGACATCGGGGCAGTCAGCCTTTACAATATACCAAGGACAAATCTGAAAAACTTTGGGGATGTTTTTCACTTGTCGCAAGAGATCACGGTCTTTCTGTCCGGTTTTCTTGCGGCTGATTTTATGCTGTCTGAACCGGCGGGTCCGCCCCATTCGCCGGGCTGAAACTGTTTGCGCGCCAAGCGCCGGGCCCGGGGCAGCCCGAACTCTGAAATTTGGAGGTGTACCCAAAGGGAATGTTACCTTATGTAATTGGAACCGTCATCGGTCTGATTGTCGGGGCGGTATTGGTCTATGTGTTCGGCGTTCTGCGGGAGCGGAAGCAAGCCGACGAAGATCTGAACTCCGCCAAAAACCAGGCGAAGCAGATCGTCAACGATGCCTATAAGAGTGCCGAGGGCAAGAAGCGGGAAGCCCTGCTGGAGGCCAAGGAGGAGATCCTGAAGGCCAAGAACGACCACGAGCGCGAGGTGCGTGAGCGCCGCAGCGAGCTTCAGCGGCAGGAGCACCGCCTGCAGCAGAAGGAAGAAAACCTGGACCGCAAAACCGAAAACATGGAAAAGCGGGAGGAGCAGCTGGCTGCCAAGCTGCTGCGCTTGGACGAGACTCAGGCCCAGGCCGAGCAGCTGAAGCAGGACCAGCTGGACACTCTGGAGCGGATCTCCGGCTTTACCAGTGAAGAGGCCAAGCACTACCTGCTGAACCAGCTGGAGGCCGATGTCACCCACGAGTCCGCCATGAAGATCAAGGAGATCGAGGCTCGCTGCAAGGAAGAGGCCGACACCAAGGCCCGGGAGATCATCTCTCTGGCCATCCAGCGCTGCGCCGCCGACCACGTGGCCGAAACCACCGTATCCGTTGTTCCCCTGCCCAACGACGAAATGAAGGGCCGCATCATCGGCCGCGAGGGCCGCAACATCCGCACCCTGGAAACGCTGACCGGTGTGGACCTGATCATCGACGACACGCCGGAGGCCATCACCGTCTCCTGCTTCGACCCCGTCCGCCGGGAAATTGCCCGGCTGGCCCTGGAGAAGCTGATTTTGGACGGCCGCATCCACCCCGCCCGCATCGAGGAGATGGTGGAGAAGGCCAAGCGCGAGGTAGACGCCACCATCAAGGCCGAGGGCGAGCGCGCCATCTTTGAGACCAACGTCCACGGCCTGCACCCCGAGCTGGTAAAGCTGCTGGGCCGGATGCGCTACCGCACCAGCTACGGACAGAACGTACTGAACCACTCCATCGAGGTCTCCCATCTGGCCGGTCTGCTGGCCGCCGAGATCGGCGCCAACGTGACCGAGGCCAAGCGCGCCGGTCTGCTGCACGACCTGGGCAAGTCCATCGACCACGAGGTGGAGGGCTCCCACGTTCAGATCGGTGTGGAGCTGGCCCGGAAGTACCGCGAAAATGAGAACGTGATCCACGCCATTGAGGCCCACCACAACGATGTGGAACCCAGGACCATCGTGGCCTGCCTGGTCCAGGCGGCCGACGCCATCTCCGCCGCCCGCCCCGGGGCCCGGAGAGAGAATCTGGAGAACTACATCAAGCGCTTGGAGAAGCTGGAAGAGGTCACCTCGTCCTTCCCCGGCGTGGAGAAGTCCTTCGCCATTCAGGCGGGCCGTGAGGTCCGCATCATGGTCAAGCCCGAGCAGGTCAGCGAGGACCAGATGGTCCTGCTGGCCCGGGACATTGCCAAAAAGATCGAGGATGAGCTGGAATACCCCGGTCAGATCAAGGTGAACATGATCCGCGAGACCAAGGTCGTGGAATACGCGAAGTAAAAAAGCGCGGAGCGTCCGGGAGCCGGGACACAACGTGACACAAAGAAGCGGAGGGCGCCCCGGTCGAGGCCGGGGCGCCCTTTTCCAAAAATGGAGGAGCATATGGCTGACAGGGATGATAAGCGCATACAGGACGGCGGGGAGCAGCCGGGAGATCAGAGCCGGGACCGGAAGCGGCAGGAGGAGCCCGCAACACTGGGGCAGAGCCTGTACGGATGGCTCCAGGCGGTGGTGCCGGTGGTGGTGGCCATCGTGCTGGTCTTTACGTTCGTGGGCAGGCTGACGCCGGTGGACGGCAGCTCTATGGAGCCCACGCTCTGGCATGGGGACATGATGCTGGTGCGCGCTCTGGGCTATACCCCCAAACAGGGGGACATCGTGGTGCTGAACAAACACTTTGAAAACGTTCAGGGCCCCATTGTCAAGCGGGTCATCGCCGTGGGGGGCCAGACTGTGGACATTGACTACAGTTCCGGAACAGTCTATGTGGACGGAAAAGCCCTGGAAGAGGACTATATCCTGGGGCCCATGGTGCAGAAGTCCTGGCAGACCACCACCTCCGTCACGGTGCCCGAGGGGGAGATCTTCGTTATGGGCGACAACCGGAACGTGTCCAACGACAGCCGCAATCCCTCTCTGGGGACGGTGGATGTGCGCTATGTTCTGGGCAAGAAGAGCCTGGTGCTCTATTCCCCCAAGGCGCTGAGCGAGCTTTTCTGACACAGATACCAACAGATCGAGGCGGCGGTCCCTTCGGGGGCCGCCGCCTTTCTTTGCGGGGGAAGCGAAAGAAGATGACAAGCCCTGTAAACGGGAGTATAATAATGTCTGCCGGCTGAGCCGCGGGGCGGCTGATCCGTGGGGCGCTGCCCTGTGGTCCTATGAAAACGACATAAAACATTGGGAGGATACCGCAATGAAACGTACCTTCGCCCGCGCTTTATGCCTTGCTCTGCTCCTCTGCCTGTGCCAGCCCACGGCCTTGGCGCTGGAGGCTGTGCGCGCCAATCGGTCGGCCATGTGGTTCGTGGATGGGGGGAACCTGATCCTGCGGGGATTGCCCCGGGAGATGGAGGGCGCCGCCGTTTCCCTGAGTATGAACCAGGTGGACGAGACCACCGGGGATTATATTCCCTTTGGCGGCGGAAGCTGGGACGCCACTGTGTCGGACGGGAGCTGCAGCTTCGCAATGGGCACGCTGAAGGGTGACGGCGTCTACCGGGCCGAAGGGTCCCTGAAAAAGGACGGCGCGTATCTCTACGGCTATCTGATGGGGCCGGGATTACTCCGCATCCGGAACGGAGCGCTCTCTCTGGAGCCGGAACGGTTTGAGGCGGATGACCGCGCCGTCTATGACGCTCTGCGGGGCGACAGCAGAGAGGTGCAGCAATGCCTGCTCCCCTATTACGACGGCCGGCGCAAGGGAAACGGCGGAACGACCAATACCGCCGCTCAGAAGATCATCGACAACAAAGCGGCAGAGATCACGGCCGGGCTCACCGACCCATATGAAAAGACCCGGGTGGTATACGACTGGGTGTGCGCCAACATCGCTTACGCGTACTCCGGGACGTACGGCAGCGACCCGGTGACGGTGCTGGAGCAGCGCAGAGCGGTCTGCACGGGCTATGCGGGGCTGACCGTAGCCCTGCTGCGGGCGGCCGGGGTGCCAGCGAAATCGGTGACCGGCGGCGCGGGCTACAGCACGATGGAGGGCCACGCCTGGGTAGCGGCCTTTGTGGATGGGCGCTGGATGATGCTGGACCCCACCTGGGGTTCCAGCAGTACCTTTGAGAACGGACAGTTTACATGGAAGGACGCCAATCCCTATTGGTTTGATCGAAGCATCCATCTCCTCAGCAGGACCCACAGGGCGTGGACGGTGTACTGGGACCTGTCCTACGATGACGGCGCCGCCGCCGTGGCCCAGGTCTCGGCCTCCGCAGCCAGAATGACTGTGGACGGAAAGCCGGTGAGCGTGGGAGCCTATGTCATCAACGGCAACAACTACTTCAAGCTGCGGGATGTGGCCGCCGCCCTCAATGGGACCGGCAAGCAGTTCAGCGTGGGGTACGACAGCGCCTCCGGCGCCGTCAATCTGTGGTCGTACCGGCCCTATCAGATGGCGGGGGGCGAGGGGAGCCCGGCGGCGGCCCCGCCCCGGACAGCGGCGGAGAATCTTTCGCCCCTGTTTATCAACGGCGAGCGGCGCTATCCCACCGCCTACCTCATCCACAACAACAACTACTTCAAGCTCCGGGACCTGGCCGCCATTTTTGATTTCGGCGTGGACTGGGACGGCGGGACGCAGACCATCATCATCGATACCGCCAGGGGTTATGCCAGGGGATGAGCCGACCTAAAATGTTGGCAGCAGGCATGGCCTTCGTGTCTTTTGAATTGCTTTTTGTCATAGGATAGTGTAAAATAAATCACACTAAAACGGAGATTTCCGTAACTATCTGCCATATTTAAGGAGGGTTTTCCATGGACGACCGTCTGGAAGAATTGCTGGACCGGGCCAAAACCGCCGCCGCTGCTGCGGGAAAGACCGCCGGAGCCACCGCCCGCTATGCCGGTGAGAAGGCCGGCGGGCTGGTGGAAGTGAGCAGGCAAAAGGTCAGGGCCTTTGAACTGGAGAGTGAGATCAAGGGGCTGCTGCGCCAGGTGGGCGAGTCGGTCTACCACACCCTCAGCACCGGCGAGAGCCGGGAAGAGAAGCTGGAGGAGCTGACGGAGTGCCTGGATGAGAAGCACGCCGCGCTGGAGCAGGTGAAGGATGAGATTTCCCGGCTCCGGGACGAAAAGGAGTGTCCGGCCTGCGGCGCTTCCTGCGGACGGGATGACCGCTACTGCAGGGCGTGCGGCGCCGCGCTGTGACCGGGATAACAGGGTGATTGCAGGGACGCCGGACGGAAGCTCTGTCCGGCGTCCCGTTCCGAATGATCAAGGAGGGTAAAAAATGAACTATACCTTTGCGCAATATCAGGAGAGCGCCGACTATATCAGGGCGCGGATCGGGTCCTTTGTACCCAAGGTAGCCATGGTGTTGGGCTCCGGCCTGGGCTTTATGGGCGACGTGGTGGACAACCCCATTGCGGTGCCCTACGGGGAGATCCCCCATTTCAAGGTGTCCACCGCCCCCGGCCACAAGGGCCAGCTGGTATTCGGTACGCTGGAGGGCCAGCCGGTGGCTGTGATGCAGGGGCGGATGCACCACTATGAGGGCTACAGCTATGAGGAAGTGTCCTACGCCGTGCGGGTGCTGCGCCTGCTGGGCTGCGACACGCTGATCGTCACCAATGCCGCCGGCTGCGTCAACACCGGGTGGAAGGCCGGCGACCTGATGCTCATCACCGACCAGATCAAGATCTTCATGGAGTCCCCTCTGCGGGGCCCCAACCTGCCTGAGTTCGGCGTGCGCTTCCCCGACTCCTCCAGCCTCTACACCCCCGCCCTGCGGCAGGTGGCCCGGGAGAGCGCTGCCGCCCTGGGCATCGAGCTGCGGGAGGGCGTATATATGTACTTTCCCGGCCCCCAGTATGAGACTCCCGCCGAGGTCCGCTTTGCCCGCATCGCCGGGGCCGACGCGGTGGGCATGTCCACCGCGCCCGAGGTCATCGCGGCCGGCCACTGCGGCATGCGGGTGCTGGGCTTCACTCTGCTGAGCAACATGGCCGCCGGCATCCTGGACCAGCCCCTCAGCGAGCAGGAGGTGCTGGACGCCGCCGAGGCCTGCAAGGACAAATTCTCCCGCCTGGTGCTGGAGTGCCTGAAGAAGCTGTAAGGAGGCGCCGGATGAAGACCCTGATTTCCAATGTGCGGGCGGTGCTGATGGACGAGGCGTGCACCGTGCTCCCCGGCGCGTATGTGGCGGTGGATGGGAGCAAGATCGTCTCTGTGGGGACGGAGCGGCCCGACGGCCCCTTTGACCGGGAGATCGACGGGCAGGGCAACGTGCTCATGCCCGGCTTTGTCAACGCCCACACCCACGTACCCATGACCGCCATGCGGGGCTACGGCGACGGCCACAACCTGCAGGACTGGCTCAACGACTATATCTTCCCGGTGGAGGCCCGGTGGGACGACCGGGCGGTGGCGTGCTGCGCTGACCTGGGCCTGGCTGAAATGATCGCATCAGGCGTCACCTGCATCGCCGACATGTATATGCGCACCGGCGTCATCGCGCAGCGGGTGGCCCAGGCGGGCATCAGCGCCAACCTGAGCTGCGGCGGCGTGCTCTTCTCCGATACCTTCGACCCGGAGACCGACCACGACTGCGTGGCCCAGCGGGCCCTGACCGAGGAGTGGCACGGCTATAACGGCGGCCAGATTTTGGTGGACGCCTCCATCCACGGGGAGTACACCTCCCGGGCCGACCTGTGGCAGTGGATGGCCGGCTACGCCCGGGAGAAGGGCCTGGGCATGCACGTGCATATCTCCGAAACCCGCGCCGAACACGAGGCCTGCAAGGGCCGCCACGGCGGCCTGACGCCCATCCAGACCCTGGCCCAATACGGCGTGTGGGACGGCCGGGCCATCGCGGCCCACTGCGTGTGGACCACCCCGGAGGACTGGGCCATCATGGCCGAAAAGGGTGTCTCTGCCATCCACAACCCCGTCTCCAACCTGAAGCTGGGCTCGGGCATCGCCCCGGTGGCCGCCATGGCGGCGGCAGGGGTCAATGTGGCCCTGGGCACCGACGGCGTGTCCTCCAACAACTCTACTGACTTTTTCGGGGACCTGAAGCTGGCTTCCATGCTCCAGAACGGCGCCAACTGCGACCCCCTGGCCACCCTGCCCGCCGACGCCCTGCGCATGGCCACTGTCAACGGCGGAAAGGCCCTGGGCCGCAAAACGGGCCGCCTGGCGGCGGGCTATGACGCCGACCTGATCCTGGTGGACTTCAACGCCCTGAACCTGACGCCCTGCCACGATGTGGTGTCCAACCTGGTCTACGCGGCCCACGGCTGCGATGTGGCCATGAATATGGCCCGCGGAACGGTCATATACCAGAATGGTGAGTTCCTCACCATCGACATCGAGCGGGTCAGGCGGGAAGTCCGGGATTATGCCCTGCCGCTCCTGTTCCAAAAGTAAGGGGGAAACGCGTTGTCCAGTCAGCAGAAAAAGAATTCATTTTACGGCGGCGTGGCCATTCTGACCATCAGCACCATCATCATCAAGGTCATCGGCGCCCTGTACAAGATCCCGCTGGGCGCCATATTGACCGATGAGGCGTATGCGGATTTCGGATCGGCTTATAATATCTACAGCTTTTTCCTCACCATCTCCACTGCCGGCCTGCCCGTGGCATTGTCCAAGACGGTGTCCGAGGCCAACGCCCTGGGGCGGTACAACCAGGTGAACCGGGTGTTCCGGGTGGCCTTTCTGGCCTTCTTCACCATGGGATTGTTCAGTTTCATCTGCATGTCGGTGTTTGCCCGGCCGGTGGCTGCCTACGCCCTTAAGAACGAGAAGGCGGTTTGGTGTGTCATGGCCCTGTCGCCGGCGGTGCTGTGTACCTGCTGCTGCTCGGCCTTCCGGGGCTATGCCCAGGGCCATATGAACATGATGCCCACCGCCATCTCCCAGGTGATGGAGAACCTGTCCAAACTGCTCATCGGCATGGGCCTGGCTCTCTTCATCGGTTCTCTGGCGCTGCAGCCCCAGTCCTTCGGCGAGCAGATGATGGCCGTGGGCGCCATTGCCGGCGTCTCGGTGGGCAGCATACTCTCGGTGATCTACCTCTTCATCAACCACCGGCGGACCGAGCGGATGCGCCCCGGCCCCTTTACCGACCGGGCGGAGCCCACCGGGACCATTCTGGCCAAGCTCCTCAAGTTGGCCATTCCCATCACCATCAGCTCCTCCACCATGGCGGTGGTCACCCTGATCGACACCAATCTGGTCAACGGTCAGCTGCGGGGCGTGTTCCAGAATATTCTGGACAGCGGCGCTGCGGCCACCGAGGCCAGCCAGGGCCTTTTCAACATCTACAACAAGGCCATTACCATGGTCAACGAGATGGCGGCCGCCGGCAATCAGGACGCGGTGCTGGACTCGGCCCGGGCCCTGTACGGCGCCTATCAGAAGTGCATGAGCATCTATAACCTGCCCTTCAACCTGATGGTGCCCCTCACCGCCAGCATCATCCCCGCGGTGTCGGCCGCCCGGGCCAGGCGCAACCATCTGGAGGCCAAGAACATCTCGGAATCGGCCCTTCGTTTTGCCGCCCTCATCGCCCTGCCGGCGGGCTTCGGCCTGTTCGCCCTGGGCGAGCCCATCATGTGGCTGCTCACCCTGGGCAACACCGACCATGCCATCGCCGGCCCGCTGCTGTCCATCCTGGGCCTGGCCTCCATGTTCGTATGCATCCAGCTCATCGCCACGTCCATCCTCCAGGCCAACGGCATCGTCAACCTGCCCATCATCACGGTGGTCATCGGCGGCGCGGTGAAGATCCTGGTGAATTACATCCTGGTGGGCAATCCCAATATCATGGTATACGGCGCGCCGGTGGGCACCCTGTGCTGCTTCATCGTGGCGGCCTGCCTGAACCTGTTCCTCATCAAACGCATCATCCCCAGCGCCCCCAGCTACCGCAAGGCGTTTATCAAGCCTGCCATCGCGGCGGCCATCATGGGCGCGGCGGCCTGGGCCAGCTACGGCCTGCTGGCCAGGGTGCTGGGCGGGACGGAGCTCTCCTTCCTGGGCAACGCTGTGGCCACCTTCGGCGCCATCTGTGTGGGCGTGGTGGTGTACTTTGTTCTGGTGCTGGCCTTCCGGGTGATCTCCAAAGAGGACCTGGCCCTGATGCCCAAAGGGGATAAGATCGCAAAAATTTTGCATATCCGGTGAAAAGATGATAAAAACAGGTTGCAGGAGGGGTTGAAATATGATAGATTTTCAGTATAAGGATAAGTATGACGTCAAGGATCTGGAAGAGATCGTGCGTATCCTGCGTGCCCCCGGCGGCTGTCCCTGGGACCGGGAGCAGACCCATGAGAGCATCCGCCGCAATTTCCTGGAGGAGGCCTATGAGGCCGTGGAGGCCATTGACGAGAAGAGCCCCGAGCACCTCCGGGAGGAGCTGGGCGATGTGCTGCTCCAGATCGTCCTCCATGCCCGCATGGAGGAGGAGGCTGGGAACTTCGACCTGGACGGCGTGGCCGATGGGATCTGCAAAAAGCTGATCTACCGCCACCCCCATGTATTCGGCGACGTGCAGGTGTCCGGCACCGGCGAGGTCCTCACCAATTGGGAGGCCCTCAAGCGCGCCGAAAAGGGACAGGCCACCACCACCGACGCCCTCTCGGCGGTGGCCCGCAGCCTGCCCGCCCTGTGGAGAGCCGAGAAGGTGCAGAAAAAAGCGCGGAAGGCCGGCTTTGACTGGCCCGACGTGTCGGGCGCGCTGGACAAGCTCTCCGAGGAGCTGGAGGAACTCAAGACGGCTGTGGCCCAGGGAAGCAACATCGACGAGGAGCTGGGAGACCTGCTCTTTTCGGCGGTAAATGTGTCCCGGTTCGTCAAGACCGACCCGGAGGAGGCATTGAGCCGGGCTACCGATAAATTCATCCGGCGGTTCCGAAAGGTGGACGAGCAGGTCCGGGCCGAGGGCCGCAGTATGGAGGATATGACGCCGGAGGAACTGGATGCGCTGTGGGAGCACGCAAAAAAGGCTTAAAAACGGCGCCTGCGGATACCTGGGGGGGATCATCCGCAGCAAGAGCGACGCTTTTAGGATACAGAGGTTTGAGCAACAATAACCGAAACGAAAATGCAGGAGGAAAGACCATGAATAAAACTGAACTTATCGCCGAGGCGGCCGAGAAGACCGGCCTGTCCAAGAAGGATACCGAGAGCGTGCTCAACGCCGCCATCGACGCGATTACCACTGCCCTGGCGAATGGAGACAAGGTCCAGCTGGTGGGCTTCGGCGCCTTTGAAGTGAAGGACCGGGCTGCCCGCATCGGCCGCAACCCCAAGACCAAGGAGCCCATCGACATCCCCGCGTCCCGGCTGCCCATGTTCAAGCCCGGCAAGGCGCTGAAGGACGCCGTATCCAAGTAAGGAACCGAAAAACGCGGCCCCGGGAGCTTCCCGGGGCCGTTTTTGCAGAAAGAAGGAAGAATATGCGTCTGGACAAATGGCTGAAGGTCTCCCGCCTCATCAAGCGGCGCACAGTGGCTAACGAAGCCTGCGACAACCAGCGGGTCACAGCCAACGGCCGGCCGGTGAAGGCCTCCTACGATGTGAAGGAGGGGGACGTGCTGGAACTGCGCTTTGGCGAACGCACTGTGAAGGTGCAGGTACTGGCAGTATCCGAGCATGTGGGTAAGGCCGACGCCCCCGCTATGTACCGGGAACTGTAAATACCTGCGGGGACAAAAAGAACAGCAGGCTCCGGTTTTGCCGGGAGCCTGCTGTTTTTCGTCTTTATTTCCGTCCGCCGCGGCGGCTGCTCCGCTTCTCGGTATAACGCAGCTCGGAGAGCTTGCTGTCGGAAGCCTGCATGAACTGCTTGAGCCGGTCCTCAAAGGTGGCGGGCTCCGCGGGAGCCGGCCGGCGGAAGCCGCCCTGACCGCCCCGGGCGCCGCCCGGACGCTGGCCGCCGCCCATGGGCCGGCCCTGGCCGGCGGGACGGGGAGGAGGATCCATAGCCTTCTTGATGGAGAGGTTGATCCGGCCGTTCTCGTCAATGCCGATGACCTTGACCTTGACCTCCTGTCCTTC
>JALEZN010000071.1 GCA_022772585.1 Clostridiales bacterium | reverse complement strand
CCGCTGTTTTTCAGAGACGCCCCAAAACAATGAATGGAGCTGATAATATGACATTTGAAGGGAAAGTAGCTGTGATCACCGGCGCGGGACAGGGCCTTGGGGCCGGCTTCGCCAAGGACTTCGCCAGGCAGGGCGCCAGCGTCTATCTGCTGGGCCGCACCCTGTCCAAGGTGGAGAGGGTGGCTGAGGAGATCCGCGCCGCCGGCGGTAAGGCCGTGGCCATGGGCTGCGATGTGAGCGAGCAGGCCCAGGTGGAGTCCTGCTTCCGGGATATCCTGGCCCGGGAGGGCAAGGTGGACATCTTGGTGAACAACGCCGCCTACTATAAGTCCAACTCGGTGCTGGAGACCACGGTGGAGGACTGGAAGCGCCACATCGACAGCAACCTGAACGGCACCTTCTACTGCATCAAGGCGGTGCTGCCCGGCATGATCGAGCGGAAGTACGGCAAGATCATCAACATGAGCTCCTCCGGAGCCAAGCTCTTCTTCCCCGGCTTCGGCGCCTACGCTGCCTCCAAGGGCGGGATCGTCAGCCTGACCCAGATCCTCTCGGAGGAGGTCAAGCAGTACGGCATCAATGTCAACGCCATCTATCTGGGCATGACCAACACCGAAAAGACCCGCGAGCGCATCGACAGCGACCCCGCCGTCACCATCAAGCTGGACGAGATGCTCCAGGTGGACGAGGTCTCCAAGGTGGTCTGCTTCCTGGCCTCGGACGACGCCGCTCCCATCATGGGCGCCGCCATCGACGTCTTTGGCAAGAAGGCCTGATCCCCTCCTTTATATAATATAGGAAGTATGAAACAGAAAGAAGGTATTTAGATGGTCAGTACCAACAAGCGCGCCATGAAAGTGGTGGAGGAAATCCTGGAGAATGCCGACGCGCTGGGCTGCAAGGTCATTAAGCTGGACTGCGGCGCCACGGTCATCGACATGGGCCTGAACTGCCGGGGCAGCTGGCAGGCCGGTATCCTCTTCACCCGCGCCTGCATCGGCGACCTGGGTGTGGTGACGCTCAGCGACTTCAAGCTCAATGACCAGTACAGCTTTGCGGCTGTCAACATGTTCATCGAGCAGCCCCTCATCGCCTGTCTGGGCTCCCAGATCGCCGGGTGGAAGCTGGGAGAGGGCGAGTTTGCCACCATCGGTTCCGGTCCGGCCCGGGGCATCGCCCATGTGGCCTCCGACTGGTATTTTGAGATGACCGACTACAAGGACGACTACGACAAGGCGGTCCTCTGCATCCAGGACGTGAAGTATCCCGATGACAAGATTGCCATGGAAGTGGCCAATGCCTGCCATGTGAAGCCGGAGGACACTTACATCCTCATGTCGGACAGCACCTGTGTGGCCGCTTCCATCCAGGTCTCCGCCCGGATGCTGGAGCAGACCTGCCACAAGATGTTTGAGAAGCATTTCGACCCCGCTCAGATCGTCATGATCCGCGGCAAGGCCCCCATCGCCCCCGTGGTGAAGGATGAGCTCAAGACCATGGGCCGCATCAACGACGCGCTGATCTACGGCAGCGAGATCGAGGTGTGGGTGGATGCCGAGGACAAGGACATTGCCAAGGTCATCCATCAGCTGGCAGGAAAGACCTCCTCTCCCAACTACGGCGACCTGTTCGAGGATGTGTTCAAGGATGCCGGATGCGACTTCTTCTATGTGGATCACGACGTCCACTCGGTGGGCAAGATCCAGATCCACAACATCAATACCGGCCGTGCCTACTGCGCCGGTGAGATTAACTATGAGGCTCTGGAGCGCAGCTTCCTGCACTGAGCGGCGGATCCGGAACGGGATCATATTTTTTTCACATATTAATAGTACTACATATAGCAATACCACCAAACTACAAATATAGGAGGAACCAAGATGCTTTCAAACGAAAGACTGTTGAAACTGTATCGTGACATGGTCATGATCCGCCGTTTCGAGGAGGTCATCGAGACCTATGCCGCCAACGGCACCGTGCCCGGCTTCGTGCACCTGTCCATCGGCCAGGAGGCCTGCCAGGCCGGCGTGGTGGACTGCTTGAAGAAGACCGACTACAAGTTCCCCGATCACCGTGGCCACGGCGCCATCTGCCTGTGCGGCACTGATCCCAAGCTGGTCATGGCCGAGATCTTCGGCAAGGCCACCGGCATCAACCACGGCCGCGGCGGCTCCATGCACGTCAACGACCTGGACTGCGGAAACATGGGCTTCAACGGTATCCAGGGTTCCACCATGGTCACCTGCCTTGGCACCGCCTTTAACGCCGTGTATCATCACACCGACGCTGTGACCGCCGTATTCATGGGCGACGGCACTCTGGGCGAGGGCACCTGCCATGAGAGCATGAACATGTCCGCCACCTGGAAGCTGCCCATCATTTACTGCCTGGTGAACAACCAGTACGCCATCTCCACCAAGTATACCGACGCGCACCCCCAGAAGCGCCTGAAGACCTGGGGCGAGGGCTACGAGGTGCCCAGCTTCTACGTGGACGGCAACGATATCGAGGCCGTGGTGGAGGCCACCGAGGCCGCCGTGGAGCGCGCCCGCAAGGGCGAGGGCCCCACGCTGCTGGAGTTCGACACCTACCGCTGGCAGGGCCACTTCGCCGGCGACCCCGCCGCCTACCGTCCCGACGACGAGGTCCAGGCCTGGAAGGACCGGGATCCTGTGAAGCTGTGCCGCGCCACCATGCTGGAGCGGGGCGTCAGTGAGGACGAGATCAGGAAGATCGAGGACGAGGAAGAGGCCCATGTGCAGGATATGCTGAAGTTCTCCCTGGAGAGCCCTTATCCCGGCGTGGAGACCGCTACGACCTATACTTATGCTGACAGAGAGGTGGAGACGAGATGAGCAGAGGCAAGAAGCTTTCTTACGGCATGGCCATCAATGAGGCCCTGCATCAGATCATGGAGCAGGATGAGCGGGTATTCATCCTGGGCGAGGACGTGGCCAAGATGGGCGGCGACTTCGGCATCACCAAGGGCATCTGGGCCAAGTGGCCCGAGCGCATCAAGGACACCGCGCTCTCCGAGTCCGCCATCCTGGGCCTGTCCTGCGGCGCCGCCGTCTGCGGCCTGAAGCCCGTGCCCGAGATCATGTTCGCCGACTTCCTGGGCGTGGGCTTTGACCAGATCACCAACAACGCCGCCAAGCTCAACTTCATGTACCAGGGCAAGGCCCACTGCGGCATTACCGTCCGCGCCCCCCAGGGCGGCGGCGCCCGCTGCGCCTACCATCACTCTGCCTGTGTGGAGTCCTGGTTCCTGAACACCCCCGGCCTGGTCATCGTGTGCCCCACCACTCCCTACGAGGCCAAGGGCCTGCTCATTTCCGCCATCAAGAGCGACAACCCGGTGCTCTTCCTGGAGCACAAGGCCCTGTACAATGTGAAGGGCGAAGTACCCGAGGAGATGTACGAGCTGCCCCTGTACGAGGCTGAGATCGAGCGGGAGGGCAGCGATGTGACCATCGTGGCCACCCAGATCATGCTGGCCAAGGCCCACAAGGCTGCCGAGGAGCTGGCCAAGGAGGGCGTCTCCTGCGAGATCATCGACCTGCGCACCGTGTTCCCCTACGACAAGGACACCATCCAGAAGTCCGTGGCCAAGACCGGCCGCCTGGTCATCGCCCAGGAGGGCGTAAAAGTGGGCGGCTGGGCCGCTGAGATCTCCGCCATGATCAACGAGGACGTGTTCGAGTACCTGCGCGGTCCCATCAAGCGCGTCACCGGCCTGGATTCCCCCATGCCCTTCTCTCCCGGTCTGGAGGACTATGTGATGCCCCAGCAGGAGGACCTGGTCAAGGCCATCCGCGAGGTCATGGAATATTAAGCGGAGGAGGATGCGAAAATGATCACGAAATACGGTATGCCGAAGTTCGGCCTCTCCATGGAGACCGGCATCATCGGCGAGTGGCTGGTCAGCGAGGGCGACGCCGTGAAGAAGGGCGACTCCCTGGTGGAGGTCAGCACCGATAAGATCACCAACACCGGCGAGGCCCCCTGCGACGGCGTGATCCGCAAGATCATCGCCCAGGTGGATGACGAGATCCCCTGCGGCGAGACCATCTGCCTCATTGCCGACAGCATGGACGAGCCCATCGAGGGCGACGCTCCCGCCGCCGCCCCTGCCGCCCAGGCCGCTCCCGCCGCTGAGGCTGCTCCTGCTGCGGCCCCCGTGGCCGCCGCCGTTCCCGCTGACGTGAAGATCACGCCCCGGGCCAAGAAGATCGCCGAGGAGAAGGGCCTGGCCTATGCCCACATCAAGGGCACCGGCCTGCTGGGCATGATCACCATCGACGACCTGAAGAAGTACGGCAAGCCCATTGCCGAGACCGCCGCTCCCGCACCTGCTCCTGCTGCGGCTCCCGCCGCTGCTGCTCCGGCTCCTGCCGCCGCTCCTGCCCCTGCGGCCGCTCCGGCACCCGCCGCCGCGCCTGTCGCTGCCCCCGCTCAGGTCTACAACACCATCCCCTGCGCCGAGGGCGACGTCATCACCAAGATGACCCCCATGCAGGCCGCCGTGTGCAAGGGCATGATGAACTCCCTCCAGGGCTCCGCCCAGGCCACCATCACCACCGAGGCCGACGTGACAGGCCTGGTCAAGACCTACAAGTCCATCAAGGGCAAGTACAAGAACGCCGGTGTGAAGCTCAGCTATACCGCCATGCTCATCAAGTCCGTGGCCCAGGCGCTGGAGAACCATCCCGATATGCGCATGTCCATGGCCGACGCCAACCACATCAAGACCACCGCCCGCATCAGCGTGGGCTGCGCCGTGGACGTGCCCGGCGGTCTGATCGTTCCCGTCATCCGGGACGCCAACCTGAAGGACCTGCGCACCATCTGCCTGGAGCTCTCCGACCTGACCGAGCGGGCCAAGGCCGGCAAGCTCAGCAGCGATGAGCTGGGCAACGCCACCATCACCATCTCCAACCTGGGTATGTTCGGCATCACCTATTTCACTCCCGTGCTCAACGCGCCCGAGAGCGCCATCCTGGGCGTGGGCGGCATCGTGGAGAAGGTACTGGTGAAGGACGGCGGCTTCTATCCCGGCTCCGTCATGAACCTGAGCCTGACCCATGACCACCGTGTCATCAACGGCGCCCCCGCCGCCCGCTTCCTGCAGGAGGTCGTCACCGGCCTGCAGGACTTCAAGTGGCTGTAAGGGATACTGAAAGCGCGCACCCATACCGGGTCCCGGCGACATGATATTGAAGTGGGCGGAAACGCCCGCGGAACCGAAACGACGGCGGCCCACCCTCCCGGTGGGCCGCCGTCTGTTCCAGGGCCCCGTTCCTCCGGCTTATATCGCCGCGCCCCCGGCGGGCGCGGCGCGAAACAGAAAGGACCGTGGCTATGAAGAAGATCGATACCATCATCAAAAATGCCTACCTCATCACCATGAACGGCAAACGGGAAGTACTGCCCGGCGCCTGCATCGCGGTGGAGGGCGATAAGATCCTGGCGGTGGGAGACAGCTCCCTTCTTGAAGAATACCAGGCCGGCCGGGTCATCGACGCGGCGGGCAAATATGTGTTCCCCGGCTTTATCAGCACCCATTCCCACCTGTTCCAGACCATGCTCAAGGGCCTGGGACGGGACAAGTTCCTGCTGGACTGGCTCAACAGCTCTGTCCGGGTGGCTCTGCACAATTACGACGAGGAGACAATCTATTACGCCGCCCTCAACGGCTGCATCGAGGCCATCCGCTCCGGCACCACCACCATCCTGGACTTTATGTACGCGCATCCCATTAAGGGCCTGGACGACTGCGTGACCCAGGCGTTTGAGGATATCGGCATCCGGGGCATCCTGGGCCGGGCCTATTCCAATGTCAGCACCTTCCCGCCGGAGATCGCCTGCCCCATGGTGGAGACCGAGCAGGACTTCTTCGACGAGGTGCGGCGGCTGGAGAAGAAATACCGGGACCACTCCCGCATCGGCGTCTGCATGGCCCCCGGCATCATCTGGGACCACACCGACGACGGCTTCCGGGAGATGCGGCGTACCGCCGACGAGCTCCATATGCCCATCACCATGCATCTGGTGGAGACTCCCGATGATGACGCCTTCTCCCAGCAGATGTACCAGGAGGACGCCATCCCCCACCTGGAGAAGCTGGGCGTCCTGGGGCCTGACTTCATCGCCGTTCACTGCGTGTACATGCGGGACGAGGATCTGGAGACCTTTAAAAAGTACGATGTGAAGGTCTCCCACAATCCCAACTCCAACATGGTACTGGCCTCCGGTGTGGCCCGCATCCCCGAGATGCTGGAGAAGGGCATCACCGTCAGCCTGGCCTGCGACGGCTCGGCCAGCAACGACACCCAGAACATGCTGGAGACCATCAAGGCCGCCAGCCTGATGCAGAAGGTGTATCACCGGGATCCCTCCCTCATGCCCGCCTCCACCGTGGTGGAGCTGGCCACTCTGGGCGGCGCGAAGGCTCTGGGCCGGGAAGACAGCCTGGGCTCCATCGAGCCGGGCAAGAAGGCCGACCTGGTCATCTTCGATCCCATCAGCCCCTTCTCCAACCCGGTCCACGATCCGGTCAGCGCCCTGGTCTATTCCAGCAGCCCCAGCAATATCCACACTGTGCTGGTGGACGGCAAGGTGGTGCTGGAGAACGGCCATATGACCACCGTGGATGAGGAGAAGATCCTCCGGGAGGCCCAGCGGCTGGGCGCCCGCCTGGTGGAGCGCTCCGGCCTGGGCAACGTGCAGTGGGGACAGAAGATGCCTCCGCTGCACATCGGGTAAAGTGGAGAGGTGAACGGAATGAACAAGCTGAACTTTTTCCGTACCCCCAAAGAGAACCTGAAAATAAACATGGTGTTCCGGGATGAGAAGCATCTGGCCGGACTGAAGGCCGCCTCCGCGGAGACCGCAGTTATGCCCGATGTGAGCGAGTATTATACCGACCTCTATTTTCCCAAGGCCCCGGCGGACCGGCCCTATACCTTCTCGTCCATCGTGCTCTCATCCGACGGCAAGATGGCCTACCAGGACAATCCCGCCGGCCCCCTGGTGGCAAAAAACAATTTCCTGGATCCAGACGGCTCCCTGGGGGACTTCTGGGTGCTCAATGTGCTGCGCTCCTACGCCGATGCCATCATCGTGGGAGCCAACACCCTGGCCAAGGAGCCGGGCATCACCTGCCACGTCTATGACCAGGACCTGACCGGGCAGCGGCGGGAGTATCTGGGCAAGCGGTATCAGCCCGCCGGTGTGGTGGTGTCCTTTGACGCCACCGACATCCCCTTTGACCACTACTCCTTCCATGTGGACCCGGCGGAGGAGCTGAAAATGGTCATCGCCACCGGCCCCGACGGCATGGAGTACATCAAGGCCAACTCCCCCCTCAGGCATGTGTTCCTCGGCCCCTTCCGCAGCCGGGAAGAGGTGGACGCGGCTGAGCTGCCCGCACTGTATCAGGATTTCGGCGTGGTGCCCGTTATCATTACCGGTGAGGGAAAGACGCCCGACTCCCGCCTCCTGATGTACGTGCTGAAAAAGCTGGGGGTGGAGAAGCTCTGTGTGGAGTCTCCGTCCTACTGCGCCGCCATGCTGAAGGAGGAGCTGCTGGACGAGTACTTTATCGATTACTCCATGGTCTTTGTGGGGGGCACCACCACGCCCGGCTCCTTTGTGGCCTACGGCTATCTGGACCATCCCCACGCCGACCTCATCTCCCTGGGAGTGCATAAGAGCAATTTCCTGTTCACCCGGCAGAAGATCCGCTACGGGGTCAAAAACACCACGGACCTGTCGGGTTATCAGTACTGAGCCGGCCGGAGCGGCGCACGGCAGGCCGACCCCTTCGTCACGGCTTTGCCGTGCCGCCTCCCCTCGCAGGAAGGCTGACTGCGGGGGTCTCGTCCGGCCCAATTGAATTTGATATCAGTAAGGAGAAGGATACTATGTACGATTTAGTAGTGATCGGCGCGGGCCCCGGCGGCTATGTGGCCGCCATCCGCGCCGCCCAGCTGGGCATGAAGACCGCCATCGTGGAGAAGGACGCCTGCGGCGGCACCTGCCTCAACTACGGCTGCATCCCCACCAAGGCCCTGTATAAAAATGCCGAGGTGGTGGACGAGATCGCCCGGGCCGCCGAGTTCGGCGTGGATGTGAAGGGCTACAGCATCGATATGGAGAAGGTCCAGGCCCGGAAGGCCAAGATCGTCAAGACCCTGTCCGGCGGCGTGGAGGGTCTGCTCAAGGCCAACAAGGTGGAGCTGGTCCGGGGTGCGGCTAAGATCATGGCTCCCGGCAAGGTGGAAGTGGACGGCAAGGTGCTGGAGACCGGCAAGATCCTCATCGCCTCCGGCTCCAAGTCCTCCAAGCCTCCCATCAAGGGCATCGACAATCCCGGCGTCATCACCAGCAAGGAGGCGCTGGAGATGGACCACGTGCCCGGCAAGATCGTCATCATCGGCGGCGGCGTCATCGGCATCGAGTTTGCCGGCATCTACCGCGCCTTTGGCGCCGAGGTCACCGTAGTGGAGTTCATGCCCAAGATCATCCCTGCCGTGGACAAGGAGATCACTGACCGGCTCCAGAAGCTGCTGGAGAAGAAGGGCATCCGTTTCATGGTGGGCACCAAGGTGGAGGAGATCAGCAAGAGCGGCTCCGCCCTGTCGGTGACGGTGGACAAGGCGGGTGAGAAGAGCAGCCTGCCCTGCGACCAGGTGCTGGTCTCCACCGGCCGCGAGCTGGACATCGAGGGCCTCAACCTGGACGGCCTGGGCGTCGCCTACGACCGCAAGGGCGTGAAGGTGGACGAGAACTATATGACCAGCGTCCCCGGCATCTACGCCATCGGCGACGTGATCGGCGGCGTGATGCTGGCTCATGTGGCCTCTGAAGAGGGCAAGGTCTGTGTGGAGCGCATGGCGGGTGAGGACGCCCGGGTGGATTACGACCTGATCCCCAGCGCCATTTTCACCTTCCCCGACGTGGCCAGCATCGGTCTGTCGGAGGAGCAGGCCAAGGAGCGGGGCCTGGAGTACGAGGTGGGCAAATTCCAGTTTGCCGGCAACGGAAAGGCCTTGACCATGAATGCCGCCGAGGGTATGATGAAAGTGATCGTGTCCAAGGACAAACAGAAGATCCTGGGCGTGCACATCGTGGGCCCCAACGCCAGCGACCTGCTGGCCGAGGCCGCCATCGCCATGCGGGGCGAGTTCACGGTGGAGGAGGCCGCCAACACCATGCACGGCCATCCCACCCTGTCCGAGGCCTTTGAAGAGGCCCTGACCCTGACCCTGGGCCGGGGCATCCACAGCATGCCTGCCCGCAAAAAGAAGTAAAAAGAACGGCAAGGGCTCCGCCGCGCGGGACACGGCGGAGCCCTTGGTATAAAAGGAAAGGAGCCCATCGCCATGGAACTGAAATGTTATGATCAGCCCCAGTTCATCGAGGAACTGGTGTTTCGCATCGCCCCCGGCCAGGTGGAGCGGTACATTGAGCTGGAGACCGAGATCTTCTCCGAGCCCCTGTCCCATGTCAGCGGTTTTCTGGGAGGGGAGACCTGGGTGAGCCTGGACAACGAGGGGGAGGTCACCTCCCTCTACTTCTGGGAGAGCGAGGCGGCCTACCACGGCGTGGACCAGGCGTGGCTGGGCGGCCAGAAGGAGAAGATGGGCCGGCTCATGGGGGACGACGCGGTCTTTGTCCGGGCGGGCCATGCGGAAAACCGCCGCTTCCGGGTGCGGGAGTACCGCTGATGACCGGGGGGATCCGGCAGAAGCGGGACCTGCCCCTTGAGCGGGAGGACGTTCCCCGGCCGGCCCCCAGGACCTGGTGGGAGGGGCCGGACCTCATCCGCCTGACCCTCACCGCCAACGCCGGTATCCTGCTCTCGTGGCGGGACCACAAGCTGCTGGTGGACGGACTGCACAGCAGCCGGGACCACGATTACAGCCCGGTGCCCCGGAGCGTGCTGGACGCCATCCAGGAGGGCGAGGGAATGTGGGGCGGCGTGGAGTGGGTGTTCTACACCCATCTGCACCTGGACCACTTCTCGGGCCGGGAAACCCTGCGCCTGATGGAGAAGCAGCCGGTCCGCAGGCTGTTTCTGCCGGCGGGGAACGGAGGGCCCGGCGTGTCCCCCGACACCGGGGAGCTGCGCGCCTGGCTCATGACCTCTGCCGCCCCGGTGCAGGAGCTCTCCCTGCCCGAGTACCGCCCCGCCTGCTGGCCCCTGGCCCCTGACGCCAGGGTCACCGCCATCCGCTGCGCCCACATCGGGGAGGGGTATGAGGATGTGGAGCACTACTGCTTTCTTTTTCAGCTTGGAGCGCGTACCGTGCTCTTTCTGGGAGACGCGGCGTGCGACGCGGACTATTTCCGCACGGTGCTCCGGGGATGCCCTGTGGATACGGCAGTGGTCAATCCGCTCTTCCTCACCCGGCCCGACGGCCGGGAGACCATACGGGAGGCCATCCGGCCCCGGCGGCTGGTGGTGGACCACATCCCCTTTGCCCGGGATGACCGGATGCGGATGCGCAAGGTGGTCAGCCGCATCCTGGCCCGGGAGGGGGGACGGCTGCCCCCGGCGGCCGTCCTCTGGGACGAGGGGGACAGCGTCACCCTCTGAATGATGGAATACAGGGACCGGACCGGCGGGATACCGCCGGTCCGGTCCTCTGTCGTTTGGGGTGATAGGACTGGCCGGCGGTCACATAGGATAGTCTGAAGTACAGGCAATGAGAGGAGGGGCGCCAATGGAAGAGCGGGTGGCCGATCTGCGCTGCAAGGAAGTGATCAGCATCACCGACGGGAAGCGCTATG
>JALEZN010000064.1 GCA_022772585.1 Clostridiales bacterium | reverse complement strand
TGGGCCACCTGCGACCTGATGCGGCCCAGGGTGTTCAAAAAGCATCTTGCCGAGCTGCTGGGGGAGATCAGGCGCTGGATGGCCTCTGACGCGCCCTACACCGTCCGCTTCGGCATCGAGATGCTGATGACCTTCTATCTGGACGGGGCCTTCCGCCCCGAGTACCTGGACTGGGTGGCCCATGTGCGGGGCGGGGAGTACTACGTGGACATGATGATCGCCTGGTTTTTCGCCACGGCCCTGGCCAAGCAGTACGACGCGGCCCTGCCCTACATCCGGGAGGGGCGGTTGGAGCCCTGGACCCACAACAAGGCCATCCAGAAAGCGGTTGAGAGTTACCGCGTTACGGATGAGCACAAGTCCTGCCTGCGGCCGCTCAGGCGCAGGCTCCCCAAGGGCGGAACAACGGCAGAACAATAAGACATCCTATAAAGCGAGAGCCGGTCATCCGAGAATGACCGGCTCTTTTTGCGTTCAGGGCACCTGGGTCCAGGGGTAGATGGCGGGAGGCTCCTGTACAAAGCGAAGTGGTTCCCCGGTGACGGGGTGGCGGAAGGAGAGGCTGTGGGACCAGAGGGCGATGGGGCAGTCATCCTCCAGCAGGCTGTACTTCCGGTCCCCCACCAGGGGAAGGCCCCGGGAGGAGAACTGGGCCCGGATCTGATGGGTCCGGCCCGTGAGGAGCCGGATCTTCACCCGGCTCAGACCGCCGGCGCTGCCCAGCACCCGGTAGCGGAGGACGGCCTCCTGCACGCCCTTCTCCATGTGATGGACCACATAGGTCTTGCGCTCGGGCCTGGAGCGCAGGAGCAGGTCGGTGAAGGCGCCCTCCGGCTCCGGTGGGACGCCGTGGACCACCGCCAGGTACTCCTTCTGAAATACCTGGTCCCGGACCTGTTCTGAGAGCCGGGAGGCGGCGGAGGAGGAGCGGGCCAGCACCATCAGGCCGCTGACCACCCGGTCCAGCCGGTGGACGGTCTTGACGCAGGCGGAGGGGTCCCCCAGGGCCTGGCGGGCCAGCTCGGGCACGCCCCCCGGCTCGTCAGTGGAGAGGACGCCGGCGGGCTTGATGCAGACCAGGATGCTGTCGTCCGTGTAGATCAGTTCCATAGGGGCCTCCTTGTTAAAAAGGACGCCGCCGCCCGGAGAGGCGGCGGCGTCCCGCTGTGCTTACTGTGCGTTGAGGATGACCTGATCGCCGTCAGCGGTGACGGCAATGGCGCTGAGCGGGGTGAGATAGCTCTCGATGAGCTTGGTGGCAATGGCGTCCTCCAGATCCTTCTGGATCTGGCGGCGCAGGTTGCGGGCGCCGTAGGTCACCGAGTAGGACTTCTTTACCAGATAGTCCAGCAGGGCGTCATCCCAGGTGAAGGAGATGCCCTTCTCCTGAAGAGAGGCGCGCAGCTCGCCCAGCATGATACCGGCGATGGCCTTGAAGTTCTCCTCAGTGAGCTTGTTGAAATAGACGATCTCATCCACCCGGTTGATGAACTCGGGGCGGAGGAAGGACTCCAGCGCCTTCATGGCCCGCTCCCGGCCCTGCTCGTTGGCGGTGCGGCCAAAGCCCACGCTGCCGGAGCCCCGGGTGTCGCTGCCCGCGTTGGAGGTCATGACGATGACTGTGTTCTCAAAGTTCACGGTGCGGCCCTGGGCGTCGGTGATGTGGCCGTCGTCCAGGATCTGGAGCAGGATATTGAGCACGTCGGGATGGGCCTTCTCAATCTCGTCAAAGAGAATGACACAGTAGGGCTTGCGGCGGACCTTCTCAGTGAGCTGGCCGGCCTCGTCATAGCCCACATAGCCCGGGGGAGAGCCGATGATGCGGGAGACCGAGAACTTCTCCATGAACTCGGACATGTCCAGCCGGATGAGAGACTCGGGGGAGTGGAACAGGTCCTGGGCCAGCCGCTTGACCAGCTCGGTCTTGCCCACGCCGGTGGAGCCCACGAAGATGAAGGACACGGGCTTGCGCTTGGAAGCGATGCCCACCCGGCCCCGGCGCACAGCGGCGGACACCGCCCGGACGGCCTCGTCCTGGCCGATAAGGTGCTCCTTCAGCCGCTCCTCCAGCTTGGCCAGCCGCTCATACTCGGCTTCCTGAATGGAGCTTGCGGGGATCTTGGTCCACAGCTCGATGACCCGGGCCAGATGCTCCACCGTCAGGGGAGGGGCGCTCTGGGCCTCCAGCTTGTTCAGCTCCTCCTGGAGCTGGAGCTCCCGGCTCTTCATCTCGGCCAGGCGCTCGTACTGGTTGCCGTCGCTCTCGGTGGCCAGGGAGATGTGCTCCTTGTTGAGGGTGGCCAGCTCCCGCTGCAGGCGGGCCTGCTCCCGCTCGTTGTCCCGGATGCCCGCCTCCTGACCGGAGGCGGCGGCCAGCGCACTGCGCTCCTCTGCCAGCCTGCCCAGCTGGCGGCGCAGCTCGGCCTGCTTCTGCTCGTTGGCCTTCAGGTCATTCTGACGCTTGTACTCTTTGGCGTTGGCCTCGCTTACCATGCGCTCCCGGTCGGCGGAGAGAATCTCCAGCTCCTTGCGGACCTGGGCCTCCCGGGCCAGATTGGCATTGTGGAGGTTCACGTCGGAGCAGGCCTCGTCGATGAGGTCGATGGCCTTGTCGGGGAGGAAGCGGTCGGTAATGTACCGCTCGCTCATGGTCACGGCCAGACGGCACATCTGGGGCGAGATGGAGACGAAGTGGTACTTCTCATAGTAGGGAGCGATGCCCCGGATGATCTTCACCGCGTCCTCCACCGAGGGCTCCTCCACAATGACGGGCTGGAACCGCCGCTCCAGGGCGGTGTCCTTCTCGATGTGCTTGCGGTACTCGGTGAGGGTGGTGGCGCCGATGACCTGGATCTCGCCCCGGGAGAGGGCGGGCTTGAGGATGTTGGCGGCGTTCATGCTGCCCTCGGCGTCGCCGGCGCCCACGATGTTGTGTACCTCGTCGATGACCAGGATGATATTGCCCAGCTTTTTGATCTCTTCAATGAGGCCCTTCATGCGGCTCTCGAACTGGCCCCGGAACTGGGTGCCCGCCACCAGGGCGGTCAGGTCCAGCAGATAGACCTCCTTATCCTGAAGCTTGTAGGGCACGTCCTTGTTGTAGATGCGCTGGGCCAGTCCCTCGGCGATGGCGGTCTTGCCCACGCCGGGTTCGCCGATGAGACAGGGGTTGTTCTTCTGCCGGCGGTTGAGGATCTGGATGGTCCGCTGGATCTCCTCTTCCCGGCCCACGATGTTATCCAGCTTGCCCTCGGCGGCCTTCTGGGTCAGGGAGATGCAGTAGTTCTCCAGAAACTTGCGCTTGGGGGGGCGGTCGCCCTTGCCCTTTTCCTCCCGGTTGGAGCGGGGGGGCTCGCCGGAGGAGGCGGGAGGTTCCTGGTTCTGGGCCGAGCCGAAGAGCTTGTTGAGGAAGGGGAAGGTTGCGGTCTTGCCCTCCTCGTCCTCTTCGTCATCTTCCTCAGAGTCAGAGGGGATCAGGCCCTCCATCCCCTCGGGGGAGCCCATGGCGGTCATCATCTCATTGGAGAGGGTCTCCAGATCCTCGTCGGTGATGCCCATCTTCTGCATCATATCGTCCAGAGGCTTGATGCCCATCTCTTTGGCGCACTTGAGACAGAGCCCCTCGGTCTTGGAAACGCCGTTCTCCAGCTTCTGAATAAAGATAACGGCGACATTTTTATGACATCTGGAACAGAGTGTCGGCTGCATGCGATTTCAACTCCTTTGCGGCGCGGCTGCCGTCGGGCGGCGGGCCGCGGGGGAGGCTGCTCCTCCCGGTCGTATGATTCTAACGCGAAATTATGAACTGCGTATGAATGTTTTTTCACGATCTGCGTTTTCCCATCAGGGACAGATATTGCCAGAGGTAACGTACAAATGCGGCGATGGTCAGGGCCAGGGCCAGGGAGATGAGGACAGTGGCCCACTTTCGGGGGATGGCGGGGAAGAGGACCAGGGCGGCGCAGACCACGAAGAAGAAGCCGGTGGAGGCCTTACCCAGCCAGTTGGCGGAGATGACGTCGTCCACTTTGCGGTAGAGGGACAGGGCGCCCACTCCCATGGCGGCCTCCTTCAGGAAAAAGACCACCACCGCCCAGATGGGAATGATGCCCGCCGCGGCGATGCAGATGATGACGGTGAAGGTCATCAGCTTGTCGGCCAGGGGATCCAGGATGCGGCCCAGCCGGGTGATCTGGTTAAAGCGTCGGGCAATATAGCCGTCGGCAATGTCGGTGGCAAAGGCCAGGGCATAGACGGCGGCGGCCCAGTAGCGGGCGGAGGGGTCCGGCAGGAAAAAGACCACCGCAAATACCGGAACCATGGCCAGGCGGAGCAGGGAGAGCAGATTGGGAATATTCATAAGTGACCTCCAAAAAAGCAAAACACCGCGGCTCAGGCCGGGAATGCGCCAGTGCGGAGCAGCTCCATGGGACTGGTGTACAGGAAAAACTGGAGCAGATGGGTCTGCCGGACGGTCTCCTCCGGGATGATGACGCCCATAAGCTCCATGAGCCATGCGGCCAGGAAGAGGACCAGGATGGCCTTGACGAAACCGATGGCTGCGCCGGCGGTCTTATTGAGGAAGTGGAGCCCCGGGAGCCGGGCCACCAGGTCCAGCGCGTGGCTGAGCGCACCCCACGCGGCCAGGATGAGCAGGAAGGAGAGGGCGAAAATGATCCGGTAGGCGATGGCCTGGGCGATGGAGGCGGCCACCCGGGCGGCGGCGTCGGCGGCCACGGCGGCCATGCCGTTTTCCACAGCCCGGTCCACGGTATCCACCAGCTCCTCATAAAAGCCCATCTCCCGCAGGGCGTTCAGCACGTCCCCCATGGGGAGCTCGATTTCTGCGGCGGCCCCGCCGGCGGTCTGTCCGGCCTGATGAAGCTGCTCCTCCAGCTGCGCCTCTATGGCGCTGGCCAGCCGGGGCTCGATGGCACGGGCCACGGCGGGGGAAAGGGTGTTGGCGGCAAAGCCGGCCCCGATAAAGGCTACCAGGATGGCAACGAGGCCGCAGAAAGAGAGGATAAAGCCTTTGGCAGCCCCTCTCCACACGAAGAGGGCGATGACCAGCAGGACCAGAAGATCAAGAATGAGATAAGACATGGAAACCTCCGCAATGAGACAAGGGGTGGATGGAACGGTCAGTTGGGGACGTAGAGATGGGCGGTATCCGCGTTCATCAGCATGGTGCTGCCGTCGGCGCGCTGAATGACCCGGCGGGCGCCCTGGGTAGTCTCCAGGGTGCGGTAGACCTCCAGGTCCTGGGTGTAGATATCCAGGCGTCCGGCGGAGAGCAGGGCGATGTACCTGCCCGCGGCCGAGAGGGAAAAGACCTGCTCGCTGAGGGAGCGGGAGGCGGTGACAGTACCGGCGCCGTCCACCACTACCAGGTCGGCGGAGCTGCCTGCACGGTATTTGCCCAGCAGCAGCACGGCCTGCCCGTCGCCCTCCAGGGAGAAGCCCTTGAGATAGCGGCCGGTGTACGAATACGTGCCGGAGACCGAGCCGTCGGGGGAGACCAGGGAGACCGCGCTTTCCCCCAGCACCCACACGCCGTCTGCCGTCCAGCGCAGGTCCAGACTGACGTTGTTGCCCAGGGAGGTCTGCACGTCGGGCTCCACATCCTCCTCGGAGCGGGAGAGCCGGTAGAATTCCAGCCGGCTCTCAAAGCGGCTGCTGTCCGCTCCCATGGTCAGGATGGCCGCCGACTTGCAGTCGGGGGAGACCACCGCGTCGGTAATGAAGCGGCTGGAGAGCTTGATGCGCAGTACTGGCTGGAAGGAGGCGTCGTAGACCGTCACCGTGCCCTTGAAGCCGCTCTCCTGGGCGGTGACCGCCATCCAGCCCGCATCGTTGAGCCGGGCGGAGAGAAGGGTCTCCCCCTCGTCCAGAGTCTGGCGGAAGACCTGTTCTTTTCCGGAAAAGACGTACAGGTCCCGCCCGCCTGCGTCGTAGACCAGGGCGGAGGACTCGTTGCTGTCCACCACCGGCTGTTCCATGGAGACGGTCTCGTCGATGTACAGCGTGCCGCCGCCGGAGTAGAGCCGGATGTTGGAGGGAGAGCAGACCAGCAATCCGCCGTCCAGGGTGGCGAAGCTGTTGGTACTGCCGCCGTCGTAGGAGAAGGACTCGGCCTGGCCGCTGTCGGTGCGCTCCAGGCTGCGGTAGCTGAACCAGCGGCGCACGCCGTCCAGGTTCAGCTTATCCCGGTTGGCCACCAGCAGCACGGCTCCCAGCACCAGAGCCAGGGTGGTGAGAAAGGCCAGCAGGCGGAAGAACAGATTCGGTTTTTTCTTGGGCGGGGTCGCCTTTGGCTCCAGAAGTTCCATAGACATAAGCTCCTGTTTCTTAGGGGTCAGATGGTGGGGACCACCATACCGAGGGTGGCCTCGTCATACCAAAGACGGGTCATGTACAGCCCGCCAGGGGGCACGGTGGGGCCGGCGGCGGTGCGGTTGCGCGCCTCCAGCAGGCGGGGGATATCCTCGGGGGAGAGCTTTCCCTCCGAGGCATAGACACAGGTGCCCACCATGGCCCGCACCATGTTGTAGAGGAAGCCGTTGGCGCACACCTTGCAGGTGATGAGGTCGCCGGTACGTGTGATATCAAAGTAGTGGACGGTGCGGACAGTGGACTGGACCTCGGTACCCACTGACTGGACGGCGGCAAAGTCGTGGGTGCCCACGAACTGGCTGGCCGCCCGCTGCATGACCTCCGCGTCCAGCGGCTTGGGATAGAACCAGGCCCGGTCCACGAAAAAGGCGTTGCGGATGCGGGAGTTATAGATGCGGTAGGTGTACTCTTTCCGCAGGCAGGAGCCGATGGCGTTGAATTCCTCCGGCACCTCCACCGCCCGCACCACCACGATGTCCTCGGGCAGGCGGGTGTTCACCGCCAGGGGGATACGGTCACAGGGGATGGCGGAGGTGGTGCGGAAGTTGGCGATATAGGTCTCGGCGTGGACGCCTGCGTCGGTACGGCCGGCGCCGGTGCACTTCACCGGGTGGCACACCACGGTGGCCAGGGCCTTTTCCAGGGTCTCGGCCACCGTGACCACCGTCTTTTGGACCTGCCAGCCGTGGTAAGCCGTGCCCACATACATCAATTGTAGCGCAATGTTTCTCATAAATACTTAAAATCACCTTAAAAATGGTTGAAGGTCGGAGAGTTACAGCCCAGACCGCCGCAGGACCAGTACCAGGACCACCAGAGCGGCCCCGATGGCCAGGCCGATGAAATCGAAGGACCGGAAGCGGAGCACCCGCATGCGGGTCCGGCCCTCGCCGCCGTGGTAGCAGCGGCACTCCATGGCCACGGCCAGCTCGTCGGCCCGGCGGAAGGCGGAGATGAACAGGGGCACCAGCAGGGGGATCAGGGCCTGGGCCTTCTGGATCAGGTTGCCCGAGTCGAAGTCGGCGCCCCGGGCCTTCTGGGCCGACATGATCTTGTCGGTCTCCTCGATCAGGGTGGGGATGAAACGCAGGGCGATGGACATCATCATGGCCAGCTCATGGACGGGCACCTTCAGCTTTTTCAGGGGGGCCATCAGCTTCTCCAGTCCGTCGGTGAGGAGGATGGGAGAGGTGGTATAGGTCAGCAGGAAGGTGCAGGTGATGAGCATGGCGATGCGCAATATCATGTAGATGGCGGTCCAGATGCCCTCCACCGTGATCTTGAGGAAGCCCCAGCGCCAGATCTCCCGGCCGGGGGTGTAGAACAGGTTGAGCACGCCCGTGATGACGATGATGACCACGATGGGCTTCATGCCCCGGATCACGGCCTTGATCCCTACCTTGGAGACGGCCACCGCCGCCGCCAGCACGGCCATGAGGACCAGATAGGAGGGGAGGTGCTTGCAGAGGAAGAGAGCGGCGATGTAGAACACGGTGAGCAGGATCTTGGTGCGGGGATCCATCCGGTGGAGGACGGTGTTTCCGGGGAAATACTGCCCCAGGGTGATGTCTTTGAGCGCCATGTTACCGCCCCTCCTTCCGCGCCAGGCAGCTGAGAACGGCCTGCCTGGCCTGCTCGATGGTGTAGACCGAGGGATCAATGTCCGCGCCCATGGCCCGCAGACGGTGGAACACCCGGGTCATCCGGGGCACGCCCAGGCCCATGGCCTCCAGCTCGGCCCCGTGCTGAAAGACCTCACGGGGGGTTCCCTGGAAGGGGATACGGCCGTCGTTGACCACCACCAGGCGGTCCACCGTCCGGGCCACCTCCTCCATGGAGTGGGAGACCAGAATGATGGTGGCGTCCTGCGCCGCGTGGTAGTCATGGATGTTCTGCAAAATCTGCTCCGTGCCCGCCGGGTCCAGGCCGGCGGTGGGCTCGTCCAGGATGAGGACCTTGGGCTCCATGGCGATGACGCCGGCGATGGCCACACGGCGCTTCTGTCCGCCGGAGAGCTCAAAGGGGGACTGCTGCAGCATATCCTCCCCCAGGCCCACGAAGGCGGCTGCCTCCCGCACCCGGCGGTCGATCTCCGCCTCGTCCAGCCCCATATTTTTGGGGCCGAAGGCGATATCCTTATAGATGGTCTCCTCGAAGAGCTGGTACTCGGGGTACTGGAACACCAGGCCTACCTGGAAGCGGGTCTGATGGGTGCGCTCCTTGCTCTCCCAAATATCCTTGCCTTCCAGCAGCACCCGGCCCGAGGTGGGCTTGAGAAGGCCGTTGAGGTGCTGGATCAGGGTGGATTTGCCCGAGCCGGTGTGGCCGATGACGCCCAGGTATTCGCCCTTGTAGGCGGTAAAGTCCACGTCTGTCAGGGCGCCCCGCTCAAAGGGCGTGCCCGCCGAATAGACGTGGGAGAGGTGTTCGGTTTGAATGATGGGTTCCAAATGACTTCAGTCCTTTGCGAAAGTGGTGCATCTCCCGGATGGGATGACGCCCGCAAGCCCATAGAAGGGGGTTTAGGATCTGTATTCTCGATCTACGAGTACAGGTTCTTAATGCTTCAAAAGCCGGAAGAGGGCCTGGGCGCACTCATCATCGCTGAGGGCGTCCAGCGGCAGGTCCAGCCCGTCCTGCCGCAGCTCCCAGAGCAGCTCAGTGGTCTCGGGGACGGTGAGGCCCACGGAGCGCAGCTCCTCCACGTGCTGAAAGACCTCCTTGGGCGCGCCGTCGGCCACCACTTTGCCGCCGGACATGACCACCAGCCGGTCGGCCTGGGCGGCCTCGTCCATGTGGTGGGTGATGAGGACCACAGTGACACCCTTTTCCCGGTTGAGCTTCTTAACGGTGTCCAGTACCTCCCGGCGGCCCACCGGGTCCAGCATGGCGGTGGGCTCGTCCAGCACGATGCAGCGGGGCGCCATGGCGATGACGCCGGCGATGGCCACCCGCTGCTTCTGTCCGCCCGAGAGCAGGTGGGGGGCGTGCTCCCGGAATTCGTACATGCCCACGGCCTTCAGCGCGTCGTCCACCCGGCGGCGGATCTCCTCCGGGGGCACGCCCAGGTTCTCGGGAGCGAAGGCCACATCCTCCTCCACCACGTTGGCCACGATCTGGTTGTCCGGGTTCTGGAACACCATGCCCACGGTACGGCGGATGTCCAGCAGGCGGCTGTCATCGGCGGTGTCCATGCCGTCCACATACACCGTTCCGCCGGAGGGCAGAAGAATGGCGTTCATATGCTTGGCCAGGGTGGATTTGCCCGAGCCGTTGTGGCCCAGAATGGCTACGAAGGAACCCTCCTCAATGGCCAGATCCACGCCGCAGAGCACGCCGGAGGCGTCCTCCCCGGGTGCGGCAGCGTAAGAGAAGCGGAGGTCCTCGGTTTTGATGATCGGTTCACGCATGATATTCGCCTCATTTTCCGGCGGCAGAGCGGCTCAGGCGTCCCGCCAGCCAGCTTATGGTAAATAAAAGAGCAGGAATAAAACCGGAGCAAAAAGTGATGAGATCCCGGCGGAGCAGGCCGCCCGCCCTTGACTCCAGGTAGTGGGCGTAGGAATAGTTGTCCAGCACCACACAGGCGGGCAGATTGAGCCGTCCCGGATCCGGTCCATCCAGGGCGCCTCGTTCATATGGGCCTCATGGATGAGAAAAAGACTCAGTCCGGTGAGAAGAAGGACGATGGCGGCCAGGGAGTTGACTGAAAACAGGCACAGGGCGAAAATGCACCAGAACTGTTTCATACAGGCTCCTTTCTTTGCCGGCAGCGCCTCTCAGTCCGCCATCCAGCGGCCGGTGGCGCCGCAGGGGAGGGCCAGGCCGGTCTCGGTGACGGGCAGGCCCAGCTCCTGGCTCTCGGTATGGCCGCCGTACTTCCGGGAGACGATGGTCTCCAGAATATAGGTCAGCACCGAGGGGGCCAGACCGGTGGTGTAGGAGTTGATAATGACGAAAAGAGGCTGGTCGGACAGCACGCCGGACACCAGCTCCACGAAGGGATAGAGGTTCTCCTCCAGCTTCCAGATCTCGCCGGAGGGTCCCCGGCCGTAGGAGGGCGGGTCCATGATAATGGCGTCGTACCGGCGGCCCCGGCGGATCTCCCGCTCCACGAACTTGCCGCAGTCGTCGATGATCCAGCGGATGGGGGCGTCCTCCAGGCCGGAGGACCTGGCATTCTCCCGGGCCCAGCTCACCATGCCCTTGGCCGCGTCCACATGGCAGACGCTGGCCCCGGCGGCGGCGCAGGCCACGGTGGCGCCGCCGGTGTAGGCGAAGAGGTTGAGCACGCTGATGGGCCGGCCGGCCTTTTTGATCTGCTCCCGGGCAAAGTCCCAGTTGGCGGCCTGCTCGGGGAAGAGACCGGTGTGCTTGAAGTTCATGGGCTTGATGTTGAAGGTGAGGTCCCGGTAGCCCACGGTCCAGCGGTCGGGGAGATGCTTGGTCTCCCAGGCGCCGCCGCCGGTGGAGGAGCGGGCGTAGCGGGCGTCGTGCTTCTTCCAGCCGGGATGGCGGCGGGGGGTGTTCCAAATGGCCTGCGGGTCGGGCCGGACCAGGATATGCTCTCCCCACCGCTCCAGCTTCTCCCCGCGGCCGCAGTCGATGAGTTCATAGTCCTTCCAGGTGTCTGAAATCCACATAATAGGCTCTCTCCATTTATCTGAAGTACAATCAGGTTATTATATCAACTATTTTTACCAGCGTCAAATGGAATAGGGGCCCTGAAACCTGTCCGGATAAAAATTTTGCGCCGGGTCTGCCGGCTTTCGGCCCCTTCCGACAGACTTGTGATTGTAATGCCGGGGAAACTGTGATAAAATAACTCGAATTAACAGACCCCGGGACAACAGGGAAAAGGAGCGTGTACGCAAGTGGAGACAGCGGAAATCCAATTCCGGACCGCCGCGCTGGGCGGTTTCGTCAAGCAGGACGTACTGGATTATATCGAAAGGGCCAACCGGGAGCACGGGGCCAAACTGGAGCAGCTCCAGCGGGAGCTGGACCAGTGCCGGGAGGAGCGGGACAAGTACCGTGACCGGACGGAGAGCGCCGAGCGCCGCAGTGTGGAGCTCTCGGCCCAGGTACAGGGGCTCCGGGGCGAGCTGAGTGAGAGAGCGGCGGAGCTTGTGGAGTGCCGGAGCGAGAGCGCCCGGCAGGAGCAGGATGCCGCCGCCCTGCGGGAGCAGATGGGCCAGATGAAGGCCCGGCTGGAGAAGGCGGAGCAGTCGGCCAGGGCCTACGAGAGCATCAAGGACCGCACTGCCGGCATCGAGCTGGAGGCCCACTGCCGGGCCCAGAGCATCGAGGCCGCCGCCCAGGAAGAGGTGGAGAAGGCCCGGCAGGAGCTGGAGCAGTGGATCTACAAGGTCCAGGCCAGCTATGACCGGATGCGCAGCGACGTGAGCGCCACCATCACCCACACCTGCGGGGAGCTGGACCGGGTGCGCAAGAGCATGGAAGGACTGTCCGCCGAATTCGGCGAGCATGACGCCGAGCTCAAGCAGATGATCCAGACCTGTGAGGAGGCCATGGGCCCCAGGATGCCCGAGCCCCTTCCGCTGGAGGAGGCGTAAGGGATGGAGTACCGCCTGAACACAGAGGAGCTGCGGGCCATGACCCCCCGGCTGCGGGCCGGGGACCGGGTCATCCTCAGCGGCACCATCTATACCGCCCGGGACGCGGCCCACAAGCGCTTTTTTGAGCTGCTGGACCAGGGAAAGGAGCTGCCGCTCCCCCTGAAGGACGCAGTGATCTACTACGCCGGTCCCACCCCCGGCCAGCAGGGCATGGCGGTGGGGGCCTGCGGCCCCACCACGGCCAGCCGGATGGATGCCTTCGCCCCCCGGCTGCTGGACCTGGGCCTGGGCGCCATGATCGGAAAGGGCGAACGGGGAAGAGCGGTGGTGGAGGCCATCGTCCGCAACGGCGCGTGCTACTTTGCCGCCGTGGGCGGCGCCGGGGCCTTGATCGCCAAGTGCATCAAGACCGTGGAGGTCATCGCCTTCGAGGATCTGGGCTGCGAGTCGGTAAAGCGGATGACAGTGGAGGACTTCCCCCTGACCGTGGCCATCGACAGCACCGGCGGCAATCTCTACGAGAGCGGCCGGGCGGCCTACCGGACCGAGCCCTGACTCAAATCATAAAAACGAACTCACAGAAAACGCCCGCCGCTTCGGAAGAAGCGGCGGGCGTTCCATATTCAGGGCAGGCGCACATGGGCGGCCAGCGAGGTCAGCCACGGGGCCAGAAAGCCCAGCTCCCGGGGGAGGACCTGACGGATGGCGGCTTCGACGGCGGGAAGGGAAAGATTGCCGGCGGAGAAGGTAACTGCGCCCCGTACCTCCTCCCCGATGGCCAGGGGCGCGGCGGCCACCTTTCCGATGGCGATCTGAGTGCCGCTGGCCACTGCACCCGCCGCCCAGATGCCGTTGGCAACGCCGCCCAGAGCCAGTCCGCCCACCGCCACCGCGCCCAGGGCCAGCAGGCCGACGGCCACCCCTCCGGCAGCCAGAAGGCCGATGGACAGCGCGCCCAGCGCCGCCAGGCCCAAAGAGAGCGCGCCGATGGAGAGGAGCCCCACGGAGATGCCGCCCACCGCTACCAGCCCCGTGGCGATGTTGCCTACGGCAAAGACGCCCCTGGCCCAGCAATTGCGCCGGCCCAGGTTCACATGGACCAGCGGAAGGCTATGAAATGTGCGGGAGCTGCGGTACTCATAGTGCCAGCCGCCGCAGCAATCATAATAATGGTTGACCACCGTGGTGCGGACGGCCTCCTCCGGAGCGGGGGCAGGCTCCTGCCCCCGAAGAAGGTAGTCCAGGGAGACGCCGAACAGATCGGCGAGGGAGATGAGATTGTCCATATCGGGGCGGGAGGTCCCGCTCTCCCATTTTTGAACGGCCTGGCGCGATACGCCGATTACATGGGCAAGCTCTTCCTGGGAGAGCCCTTTGGATCTCCGCAGCTGATAGAGACGGTCCTGAAACATGGATGACGACCTCCGGTCATGAATTTTGAGCGGTTTCAGCATATCAGCTCCGGGCGGTCTGCGCAACCAAAAAGGGTAGAGAAAATGACAACCGGCGGTTGCGTCGGCGCTCAGGAGGGTGTTATGCGGACAGAAGCGCCGAAAAAGGTCCCGCCTCCGGGTAGGAGGCGGGACCGGGAGTTTCAGAGCAGATCGCCCTGCTCGGGATGCTTTTCAAACCACTTGGCGGCGTAGGAACAGATGGGGTGGGCCTTCAGACCCTCGGAGCGGATCTGGTCCACGGCGGCCTCCATCAGCTGCCCGGCTGCCCCCTGGCCCCGGAGGGACTCGTCCACAAAGGTGCGGGTGATGGCCGCCACGCCGTTGAGGGAGGGAAAAAGGATCTCAGCGATCAGCTTTCCCTCCGGATCAAGAGCAAAGATGCGGCCTTTCTCGTATTGAAGCTCCATACTTGACCTCCTGTCTCAGCGCATTAAAATGCGTGTCCGATGTCGGTGCGGAACTGCATATCTGTAAAGCTGATGTGCTTTGCAGATTGATAGGCCAGGGCGATGGCGCCCTCCAGGTCAGAACCCACGGCGGTGACGCCCAGCACCCGGCCGCCGCTGGTGACGATCTCCCCGGCGTCGTTCCGGGCGGTACCGGCGTGGAAGACCACAGCGGTCTCACTGGCCTTCTCCAGACCGGTGATGGGGCAGCCCTTCCGGTAGGAGCCGGGGTAGCCGCCGGAGGCCAGCACCAGACAGCAGGCGGCGCCCGGCTTCCAGCGCACGTCCACCTGGTCCAGCGTGCCCTCCCGGCAGGCGGTGAGGATGTCCATCAGGTCGGTGTCCAGCAGGGAGAGGACGGACTGGCACTCGGGGTCGCCGAAGCGGGAGTTGTACTCCACCACCTTGGGGCCGTCAGGGGTGAGCATCAGGCCGAAGTAGAGCACGCCCTGGAAGGGACGGCCCTCGGCGGCCATGGCGTCCACGGTGGGCTGGAAGATGGTCTCCATGCACAATTTGGCCACCTCGGGGGTGTAGCAGGCCACCGGGGCGATGGAGCCCATACCGCCGGTGTTGGGGCCCTTGTTGCCGTCATAGGCCCGCTTGTGGTCCTGGGAGGCGGGCATGGGGGAGAGGTGCTTCCCGTCGCAGAAGGCCAGCACGGTGACCTCGGGGCCGGTCATGCATTCCTCGATGACCACCCGGGCGCCGGCCTCGCCGAACTTTTTGTCGGCCATCATGGCGCGGACAGCCTCCTCGGCTTCGGCCACGGTCTGGGCCACGATGACGCCCTTACCCAGGGCCAGGCCGTCGGCCTTGACCACGATGGGCGCGCCCTGGCTGCGGACATAGGCCAGCGCGGCATCCATATCTGTAAAGGCTTGATACTTTGCAGTCGGGATGTGGTATTTGGCCATCAGGTCTTTGGAAAAGACCTTGCTGGCCTCGATGACCGCGGCGTTGGCCCGGGGGCCGAAGGCGGGGATGCCGGCGGCCTCCAGCGCGTCCACCATGCCCATGGCCAGAGGGTCGTCAGGGGCCACCATGACGAAGTCCACGGCGTTGGCCTTGGCCCAGTCCACCATGCCGGCCACGTCAGTGGCCTTCACGGGGACGCACTGGGCCAGTTCCGCGATGCCCGCGTTGCCGGGAGCGCAGGAAAGCTTATCTACTTTACAGCTTTTCGAGAGGGCCCAGACGATGGCATGCTCACGGCCGCCGCCGCCCACCACTAAAACATGCATGGAAATACCTCCTTAAATGAAGTCGATCAAGTCACAAGAAACTGGATCATCCAAAGGACCACCAGGTGGATGGGATAGAACCAGTAAAAAAACCAGCGGCTGCCGCTGCCCCGCTGTCCGTTATACCGGGAGAGGGGGATGAGGGAGCAGCAGGAAAAGCCGCCCATCAGCAGGGAGTAGGGCAGGTAGACCTGCCGGAAGAAGGGGAGCCGCTCACCCATATCCACCAGGAAGCCGGCCCAGCCCTCGGTCTGAAGCAGGGCGATGGCGGGGGCGCCCCAGTAGGCCCACAGTCCGCCCGCCAGATAGTAGAAGAGGAGACAGGCCGCCAGGGTGCAAAGCTGACGCCTCCGGTCCTCGCCGGCGAAGTAGAGCAGCACCACCGTCAGTGCGCCGATCCAGCCATAGTCCCCGTGGAGGACCTGGGAGAGCAGCACGCAGGTCCCGGCGGCCAGAAAGGCCAGACATTTATGTCCCCTGTCGGCGAGCCGGCGGAAGCACCCGATGGCCAGGGCGGCCAGGAAAAAGGTGGTGATGACACTGCGTCCGTCCTCCGGCATCACCAGGTACAGCGGCACCTGGGTCAGCAGGGCAAAGAGGAAAAGACGCTTGAGATAGGCGGCGTAGTGATGGGTCTTCCGGCAGCCCTCGGCCACAAAAAAGGCGAAGATGGGAAAGGCCAGCCGCCCCACATAGCGGAACAGATAAAACCACAGGGAGTCCGGCGGGAAGAAGGGGGACATGGGGGAGAAGAGCATCCCCACATGGTCGATGACCATGAAGACGGCGGCCAGATATTTAAGCTGGGTGCCGCTGAGCCCACCGGCTTTGGTCTCGGTTCCCGCCATGGCTTAGTGGTGGAACAGGCGCACGCCGGTGAAGGCCATGACCATGCCGTACTTGTCGGCGGTGGCGATGACCTGGTCGTCCCGGATGGAGCCGCCGGGCTGGGCAATGTACTGCACGCCGGACTTGCGGGCCCGCTCCACGTTGTCGCCGAAGGGGAAGAAGGCGTCGGAGCCCACGGTGACGCCGGAGAGCTGTGCGATCCAGTCCTTCTTCTCCTCGGCGGTGAGCACCTCGGGGCGAACCTTGAAGGTGTTCTGCCACACGCCGTCGGAGAGCACGTCGTCGTGCTCGTCGGAGATGTAGATGTCGATGGCATTGTCCCGGTCGGCACGGCGGATGCCGTCCACGAACTGCAGGCCCAGGACCTTGGGATGCTGGCGCAGCCACCAGATGTCGGCCTTGTTGCCGGCCAGACGGGTGCAGTGGATGCGGCTCTGCTGGCCGGCGCCCACGCCGATGGTCTGGCCGTTCTTCACGTAGCACACCGAGTTGGACTGGGTGTACTTCAGGGTAATGAGCGAGAGCAGCATGTCGTTTTTGGCCTGCTGGGAGAGCTCCTTATTGGCGGTGACGATGTTCTCCAGCACGCTCTCGTCGATGGGCAGGCTGTTGTAGCCCTGCTCGAAGGTGATGCCGTAGATGCTGCGGCGCTCGATGGGGGCAGGCTCGTAGCCGGGGTCGATCTCCACCACGTTGTAGGCCCCCTTCTTCTTGCCCTTCAGGATCTCCAGAGCCTCGTCAGTGTAGCCGGGAGCGATGACGCCGTCGGACACCTCACCGGCCAGGCAGCGGGCGGTATCGGCGTCACACACATCGCTCAGGGCGGCCCAGTCGCCGAAGGAGCACAGCCGGTCGGCGCCCCGGGCGCGGACATAGGCGCAGGCAATGGGGGAGAGCTCTCCCTCAGGGGGGAAGTAGATCTTCCGCTCCACATCAGTCAGGGGCTGGCCCAGAGCGGCGCCGGCGGGGGAGACATGCTTGAAGGAGGCGGCGGCGGGCAGGCCGGTGGCCTTCTTCAGGGCCTTGACCAGCTGCCAGGAGTTGAGTGCATCCATAAAATTGATGTAGCCGGGGCGGCCGTTGAGCACCTTCAGGGGCAGCTCGCCGCTCTCCATAAAGATGCGGGCGGGCTTCTGGTTGGGGTTGCAGCCGTATTTCAGTTCCAGTTCGGTCATGGTTCAGCCCTCCTGATGTTTGTTTTTGATCACGGTGTCGGTCTTGCCGCTCTCCAGGTCGATGTAGCGCACAAAGAGGGAGACCTTATTGTCCGCATTCAGGCTCTCCCACAGCTCATCGGCCAGGGTGCAGGCGTCGGGGGCGGTAATGGCCACCTGGCGGGGCTCACCCTCAAAGGAGGGCAGGGGATCCCGGTTCTCCTGATAGGTGTGGATGAAGTGCCCCTGGCCGGCCAGGGGATTCTCATAGCCGAAGAAATAGCGGCGGCAGGAGGCGGGATCGCCGTCGGCGCTCTTCAGAATGGACAGGGCGTAGCTGCCGTCGGCGTGCATCAGGCCGGAGATGCGGGGGGTGTAGTTGGGGCAGTCGGGCTCGAACTCCCGGGTCTTGAGGGACTGGGCAAAGACCTTGCCGGCGAGCAGGCCGTCCCGGACGGTGTCGGTCTGGTCCCCGTTGGTGACCACTGTGTCGCTGCCCACCACCCGGACGGGGTGGTAGATGATGAGGGAGGGATCGGTCATCTTGCTCTCGTCGAAGGCTTTGGTGCGGATACCGTCGTCGGTGGTCTCAAAGACCCGGTTGCGGCTGTTCTCGCTGCGGCCCATGATGAAGTAGGCGATGACGGCCTTTTTGCCGTCGGCGGACTTGCCCAGCACGATGCCCCGGCCGGGATAGGGATGACTGCGCAGGATCTCGTTGAGATCGAGGGTGTTCATGGGATATCCTCCTTTTTCAAAATCGGGTGCGGGATGAAAAAAGGGCGCACCTGTACTCAGACAAGTGCGCCCAGACGGTCGGCAGTTCAGAGGCGGTACTCCCCGTGGTCCATCCACTTCCGTCAGTTGTACCGCATGATTAAATTACCACATCCGGCGCGCCATTGTCAAGCTGGTGTTCCGGAAACGGGGCTTAGAGGATGCGGACGTGGCGGCCCTCCACCGCCAGCCTGTCCTGACAGAACAGGGAGACGGCCCGGGGCAGCAGCTTCCACTCGGCCTCCTCCATGACCCGGCGCTGCAGAGTCTCGGGGGTGTCGTCATCCCGGATGGCCACCGCCTGCTGCAGGACGATGGGGCCGCCGTCGGCCTCCTCGTTGACGAAGTGGACGGTGGCGCCGGTGACCTTCACGCCGTAGGCCAGGGCCTGTTCATGGACGTGGAGGCCGTAGGCCCCCTTGCCGCAAAAGGAGGGGATGAGGGCGGGATGGATGTTGAGGATGGCGTTGGGGTAGGCATCCACCATCTCGCCGGTGAGGATGTGCATATAGCCCGCCAGCACTACCAGGTCGATGGAGAGGGACCGGAGCAGCTTCACCAGGGCGGCGGTCATGGCGCGGCTGTCGGGGTAGTCCTTCCGGGCCACCACATAGCCGGGGATCCCGGCGGCACGGGCCCGCTCCAGGGCGTAGGCGTCGGGCCGGGAGGAGATGACGGCGGTGATCTGTCCGTTTACGATCTCACCCCTGGCCTGGGCGTCGATGAGGGCCTGCAGGTTGGTGCCGCCGCCGGAGACAAGAACGGCGATGTTCTTTCCCATGGCGGTCATACCAGCTCCACGCCGGCGCCGCCACTGACTACGGAGCCCACCTGATAGGCGGTCTCACCGGCGGCCTTCAGCGCGTCGATGGCCCGGGCGGCCTCGCTGGCGGGGACGGCGAAGATCATGCCCAGACCCATATTGAAGGTATTGTACATGTCCCGCTCAGGGATGCCGCCCTGCTTCTGGATCAGGTCGAAGATGGGCAGGCGGGGAAAGGAACCCAGCTCGATGCGGGCGGTGAGGCCCTCGGTCATCATGCGGGGCACGTTCTCATAGAAGCCGCCGCCGGTGATGTGGCTGACCGCTTTGATATCCACACCGGCCTTCAGCACGGCCTGGATGGCCTTGACGTAGATGCGGGTGGGGGTGAGCAGGGTCTCGCCCAGGCTCTTGCCGCCCAGCTTGTCCATGGGGGACTTCAGATCGCAGTGCTCCACGTCGAACACCTTGCGCACCAGGGAGAAGCCGTTGGAGTGGACGCCGGTGGAGGGCAGGCCGATGAGCACGTCGCCCTGGCTGAGGCGCTTGCCGTCGATGATCTTCTCCTCGTCCACCATACCCACCGAGAAGCCGGCCAGGTCATATTCGTCCACGGGATAGAAGCCGGGCATCTCGGCGGTCTCGCCGCCTACCAGGGCGCAGCCGGCCTGACGGCAGCCCTCGGTGATGCCGGAGACGATGTCGGCGATGCGGCCGGGGTCGTTCTTGCCGCAGGCGATGTAGTCCAGGAAGAAGAGGGGAGCAGCGCCGCCGCACACGATATCGTTGACGCACATGGCCACGCAGTCAATGCCCACGGTGTCGTGCTTGGCCATAAGGAAGGCCAGCTTCAGCTTGGTGCCCACGCCGTCGGTGCCGGCGACCAGCACGGGTTTCTTCATGCCGGCCATGTCGGGGGCGAACATGCCGCCGAAGCCGCCCAGCGTGCCCATCACGCCGGGGATGTAGGTGGACTCCACCATGGGCTTGATGCGCTTGACCGCCTCGTAACCGGCGGTGACGTCCACGCCGGCGGCGGCATAGGACTCAGAGTGGGAGTTCTTCATCTCAAAACCTCCAAAACATTGTAAGGCGGGGAGCTGCCCCGCCGGGCAGATCATTCCTTGCCGGTCCAGCAGTAGGTGCAGATCTTGCAGGGCTCCAGTCCGATGGCCTCCATCAGGCCCTCCAGGGACTGATAGCCCAGGGTGGTGAAGTGCAGCTTTTTACAGATGGCCTCCAGCATGCACTGGCCCCGCTGGGTTGCAGGGTCGGCATACTCGTCCAGATGCTTCTGGCCCTCGTCGCCCTCCAGCTCCTGGACGGTGCGGCGGGTGATGAGCTCCAGCTCGGATTTGCTGGAGGAGAAGTTGAGGTACTTGCAGCCGTACATAATGGGGGGGCAGGCGGAGCGGATATGGACCTCTTTGGCCCCGGACTCATAGAGGAAATCCACGGTCTCCCGCATCTGGGTGCCGCGGACGATGGAGTCGTCCACCAGCAGCAGCTTCTTGTCCTCAATGAGCTCGGGCACGGGAATCTGCTTCATCTTGGCCACCTGGTTGCGGACCTTCTGGTTGTCGGGCATGAAGGACCGGGGCCAGGTGGGGGTGTACTTGACGAAGGGGCGGGCGAAGGGCTTGCCGCTTGCGTTGGAGTAGCCGATGGCGTGGGGCAGGCCGGAGTCGGGCACGCCGGCCACGTAGTCCACGTCCTGAGCGATGCCCTTCTCTTTATCGGCCCGGGCCATAATCTCGCCGTTGTGGTAGCGCATGACCTCCACGTTGACCCCCTCGTAGTTGGAGTTGGGGTAGCCGTAGTAGCTCCATAGGAAAGCGCAGATCCGCATCTTCTCGCCGGGAGCGGAAAGCTGGGTATAGCCCTCGGGGGTCACCTGAACGATCTCGCCGGGGCCCAGGTTGTAGCAGGGCTGGTAGCCCAGCTTCTGGCAAGCGAAGGATTCCATGGCGGCGCAGTAACCGTTTTCGCTCTTGCCGATGACGATGGGCAGACGTCCCATCTGGTCCCGGGCGGCGATGAGACCGTCGGATTTCAGAATCAGGATGGTGCAGGAGCCCTGGATGGCGGACTGG
>JALEZN010000061.1 GCA_022772585.1 Clostridiales bacterium | reverse complement strand
GTACGGCGAGTATGTCTCCGGTCCCCGTGTCCTGCCCTATGAGGAGACCAAGAAGAACATGAAGGCTGTTCTGAACGATATTCAGGACGGCACCTTCGCCGGCAAGTGGATCGCCGAGAACAAGAACGGCCGCACCTTCTTCAACTCCAAGCGCGCCAACCTGGCTAAGCACCAGATGGAGATCGTGGGCGAGGAGCTGCGCAAGAACATGATCTGGGGCGGCGACAAGGACCTGGACACCGCTTCCAACTAAAAATCGTCAGATCAGACCGTGAACGCCCGCCTGTCCTGAGACTCAGGACAGGCGGGCGTTTTGCTGTAGTTCCGGTGTCTCTCTCCCCTTCTCCGGGCCGAACCGGTACCCATATCCAACCACAGTTTTTATAAATACCAGGTCCGGCGCATATCTTTTCAACTTTTTTCTGATTTGAAATACCGTATTCTCCACCGCATGGCAAAAATGATTTGCCGGCTCATGCCAGACTCTTTCGTAAATCTGTTCCTTCGTAAAAAGGGTTTCCGGTTCCGAATACAGTAAGTATAATACATCGAATTCCTTTGCGGACAAGGGTATTTCCCATTCTCCTATTTTTGTCTGGTGTTTTTTGAGATCCATGACCAGTCCGGGGCTCTCCTCTCTGATCCCCCAGTATTCCCGCGCTATCAGGCAGTCCCGCCTGATCTGCTGCAGCAGCGCGGACAAATGCTCAAATTTTTGGGGGCCGCGGAGCCTTTCATACAGCTCTACCTCCAGCACACGGCCGTACAGATCGCCTCTCCAGCGGAACAGATGTGTTTCCACCGACGGTTCCGTTCCACTGTCTATCGTCGGGCTTGGACCGATATGGGTCACGCCATAGTATGTTTCTCCATCCACACGAACCGCCGCAATGTAAGCCCCGGCATCCGGCAGCGCGTCGTTTCGGCTGACCTGCAGATCGGCGGTCGGCATACCCACCAGCTTTCCGATCCCCCGTCCGTGTATCACAGTCCCTGTCAGCCTGCAAACAGCGCTGTGCACTTTTTCTTCCATCTCTGCCACCTATTTACCGACGCCCGCCGGCAAGGCCGCTTTTCCTCAGTGCCGCTGTCACAGGCCTGTAGAGCAGGAACGCGATCCCCGCATTGAGCCCTCCTTTCAGCAGATTGAACGGCAGAAAGACCGGCAGCAGCAGCCCCGCCACCGCCTGTCTGGGATAGCCCAGGTAGAGTGGAGTGACCAGATAGTTCCACAGCAGCATCATGGCCGTCATTACAAGACTCCCGGCCGTCAGTGCGGCGGCTGCGCCGGACCGGGCAGGTCTTCTTTGATAGAGCACCGCCGCTGTGCAGGCAAAGGAGCAGGAGGAGACAATGTTCATCATACACCCGATGATTCCGGTCTCGCTCAGCGACAGCATCTCCATAACGGCCGTAACCACACAGACGGCACAGGCGGTCAGAGGCCCCCAGATCATGCCCGCCAGTGCAATGACCGCATCTTTGGGGTCATATTTCAAAAATAACACAACCGGGATACGCCCCACCGCCGTCATCACATAGGCCAGCGCACACAGCATGGCAAGTGTTGTTATTCTCCGTGCTTTTGTGTTCATGTTCCGTTCCCTCCGCAGCATAAAGATCGGCGTCTGAAAGGAATACCTTCCAGACGCCGTGCGAAAAGGGCCGGATTCTGTGACGGCGGCAAAAGCCGTCATACCCCGCTCCATCTTCTCTCATCCAGACTATACTGTTGGTTTTGGAATTACACCAAATCATGCGCTCAGCGCTTGCGGACTTTACCGCCAATCGGGAATCACACCCTGCCCCGAAGATATCCGTTTTCAGTTGTCACTGCCAATTTTACCGGAAATCGCTCTGTTGTCAATGCCGGGGACGGATTTCGGAAACCATTCGGAAGCGCGGCGCCTTAAACATGGTAGAACGTGCGGAACAGTTCCCGGTTCCACCCGTCCGCGCCGTCCACGTTGGAGCTCATGAACACAGGCGGCTCCTCCCCTTCTGCCAGAAAAGCAGCGGCCACGGCCATGCCGATCTGCTGCACCAGATACGACCCGGCGATGGTGGAGGTGGAGCCCATGCGCATCCCGCTGCCGCTGACAGTACAGCAGGCGTCCCCTTCTACGCCGCAGTTGTCCAGCACGATCTGCGCCACATCGCACAGCTTCCTGCCGCTCTCGTGGCGGGAGGGCTGCCCCCGCATTCCCTCCACAGAGGTGATGGCAATGACGGTCGCCCCCAGTGCCTTTGCCCGGAGGGCCAGCTCCACGATGAGGCCGTTGCGTCCGGAGTTGGACGCGATCAGCAGGACATCTCCGGCCTGGACGCCATAGACCTCCAGTACCACCGGCGCGTAAGCGGCCACGCGCTCCACAGCGGTGCTCTTCAGCGGGTGCTCGTGGAGCATGAATTCGGTAGGCAGGATGGGCGTGACCGAAGCCAGTCCGCCCGCCCGGGCATAAAACTCCTCGGCCAGCATGTGGGAATGTCCCGTTCCGGTGGCAAAAAAGCGGTGTCCGTTTTTCAGCGCGCTGTAAATGGCGAGGCCGGCCTGGGCCACAGCGTCCTTCTGTGTCTGATGGACCCGCTCCAGCACCGTGGTCACGCGCTGGTGAAATTCCTCGTAGAGCTGTGTCTGCGTCTTACCATCCATACTTTTCTTCCCCCCATGGTTTTGTGATCTGGTGCTGCTCCTGGAGCACACAGGTCCGGTGCGGCAGCGTCCCCTTGGTCAGCACTCCGGCTCCCACCACACTGTAGGAGCCGATGCGGCTTCCCGGCATCAGCAGCGCGCCCACGCCGGTGCGGCAGTAATCGCCCAGGTAGATGGCGTCCCCAAAGCCGCCGCATACCGTATCGATCCGCCCCTTGGTGCGCTGGACCGTCTCGTTGTCGTCGAACCGCAGCGTCCCGCAGAGCGTGCCCGCTCCAATATCGGTGCAGCAGCCGATCATCCCGTAAAATTCACAGAAATGATACAGATACACCCGGTCCTGGAGCATCCCGCCGATCAGTTCCGACGCATGCTCCATAATACAGCCGTCGCCGATGGAACAGCCGTCATAGATCTGGCAGTAGTTTGCGATCCGGGTGTTGCTTCCCACCACCGCATCGCCGGCAAAAATGGCGCCGTTGTCGATGACGGTGTTGTCTCCCACGATGAGATTGCCGTCCACCCGGACCCGCTCGCCCAGATAGCTGTTTTTGCCCAGCTGGACGAACCCGTTGACGCTGGCCAGGGGCGAAATGGCGCTTCCCTCCCCCAGTACATGCTCTGTCAGCTGGCCGCAGCGGCGGTGAACCAGAAACTCGTTGAGCTGCAGCAGGTGCCAGGGCTTATCCACGTCAAAATACGCCCCTGTCCCCTCTACGGCGGCTACGGACAGCGTGGGCAGCGCTGCGGCAACGGCAGCCTCCACATAGCGCTCACAGGGCGCGCCCTCGCCCACCTTCATGTTGGGGAAATATTCCGGCGTCATCTCCAGTTGGGCGGCAAACCCGGCGGGCAGCGCCCAGGCAGCCAGCCGGTGGGTCATGCGGCCGCCCCGGTGGTGGGCCCCGATCTCCTTCAGGCGCCCGTCGGACAGCGTGGCGCAGATCCAGTCCGCGGCCCGCTCCCGTTCCAGGGGGTAGACCAGCGCCGCGGGCCCCTCCTGCTCATAAATGCGCCGCAGGTCCCCGGGTTCGATCCAGGTGTCCCCGTACAGGACCAAAACGTCCTTCCCCTCCGCATGAGAAAGGCCCGCCAGCAGGCTATCCGCGCTCCCGCCGGACTGCTCCATCCCGTAGACCGAGACGCCCTCCACAGCAGCGCAGCAGCGGGCCACCGCCCCGTAGTACCGGCGCAGCGTGACCACATGGATGGGAGCCTGAGTGAATCCCCGCAGGGAGCGCAGCATGTATTCCAGGATCGGCTCCCCCGCCGCTTTGCGGAGGACCTTGGAGCCCACCTCATCATAAGGAAACATTTTGGTGCCTTTTCCGGCAGCCAGTATGATGATCTCTTTCATTTTTCCCCCTATTCTACCGGGCGGATCGCTCAGCCGCGGTATTCCGTCAGTCTGAAGCGGCAGGTGCAATCCTCTAAAAAGGGCACCAGGACCTGTGCGTCCGGCGGGACCCATCCCACCACGTTTGCCTCCGGGCAAGGGGGCATATCCGTCAGCATGATCTGCATCTCGCCCATGTACTGTCCGCTGCGGCAATTGTCCACCGTCACGCAGAAGGCGCTCCGCGGGCCGGTCCTGGCCGGCTCCACGGCGGTGCCCCGGGTCTCGGTCCCCCGGATCACGAATTCCGGGCGGTCGGAGCGGTTGGCAAATACGGTATGGGTGAGGGTCTGGCGCAGGGTCTCCGGGCAGTCGCGGTTGAACACCACGGGCAGGGAGAGGACCTCATCTGCGCAGAGGGCAGCCACCGCCTCCAGCTCATCCGCAGTGGCCGACACATCGCCGAAGAGGACAGCGTCCAGCCCGCAGCGGCGCAGGACGGCGGCGGCGATCTCCGGCGGTGTGTCCCGCAGGGCCTCCACCGTGCAGACGCCCCTTCCCGGCCCATGCAGTACGGGCCGGGCCGACAGGGAGGCCACAAAGGCCGCCGTCCGGATGCCATATTGGCGGAGGAACGCCGCGGTGTCGGTCACATAGGGCAGAGACAGCCCCGTGCCGGTGCGGGGGTAGAAATTAAAGCAGCCCTGGATATCCTGGGGCTTCAGACGGGAGAGCAGCATCTGCAGCAGCTTGTCGGCCTCCCGGCGTCTCTCCCGTGTGGAGACGTCCACATCCGCCGCGTTGAGCTCCACTCCCAGCCCCTGCTCCGCAACGGCCTCCAGCATCTCCTCTGAGATTCCGCTGTCGATACGGATGCAGTCCACGCCGCGCCGGCGCAGCCTGGCGATGGCCGGCTTTATGCCGCCCAGCGCATCCAGAGCCTCGTTGTCCGCATCCACTGTCACCCGCATACCGCAGTCGCGGCACAGGGCAAAGGTCCGGTCAAAGAGCTGCGAATCCGGCGGCACGGCGCCGGAAAAATTCAGGTGATTCAGGATCAGCGACATAAATACCCGCCTGTACCCCAAAGACGCCGCCCGCTGCACATAAATGTACAGCGGGTCGGCGTCCATAAATTCAGGATAGAGGCTGATTCCCAATTCCATGGCAACCGCTCCCTGTCTTTATTTTTTCAGGTAGTCCAGATACGGAGTGTGCTGCTCGATGAGCTCATCCAGGATCGCCTTGCCCACCTCGTAGTCGTCGATGAAGGGGTTTGCCATCATGGTGGAGAGGGCGATGTCGTAGTCCTTCTCCACGGCGGCCCGGACAGCCAGCTGCTCATAGGCCTTCACATAGTTGACCAGACCGGCCACCCGGGTGGGCATCTCGCCGATGCGCAGGGGGGCGGCGCCCTGGGCGCCGATCAGCGCGTTGGTCTCGATGATGGCGTTGTAGGGCAGGTTGGTGATGGTGCCGCGGTTCTGGACATTGACGGTGTGGATCTCCTGCTTATCGTTGTAGATAGCGTCCACCAGAGAGATGGCGGCCTCGGAGTAGTAGGCGCCGCCGCGCTTCTCCAGCTCCTTGGGCTTCTCCCGCACGGAGGGATCGGCGTACTTTTCGAACAGGGCCTTTTCGATCTCCTTGACCTGCATGGCGCGGGAGCCGTTCTTGGCCATGCTCTCCTTCTCTTCCTCCAGCATCATGCGGTTGCGGTAATAATAGCGGTGATAGGGGCTGGTCAGCATGCCCAGAGAGCGCAGGAAGGGAGGGGGCCAGACGATATCGGAGATGGCCTCCAGCTTTTCCGCCAGGGCGGAATCCGGCTGGTCGTACATCTCGATGAGCTTGGGCAGGATCTCCTCCCCGTCCAGGGTGACGGAGTAGGCGTAGGACATGTGGTTCAGACCCATAAAGCTCACATTCACCCGGGCAGCGTCCACGCCCAGCAGTTTGGCGATGTCTTTCTTGATGCCGATGGGCACATCCACCAGCCAGAGCTCCCGGACCGGCAGGTGGTCCTTCCGGTTCAGAATGCCCTCGATCAGCTCGGGGGTATAGCTGCTTCCGCCGCCGATAACGGCGAACTTCAATGCATTCTTTTTCATGATAATCCTTCTTTCTCCAGGGCTTGGGCAGCCAGGCGCAGCGCGCCGTGGGGCGCGTCACACTGCGGCTTGGTAATTCGGATATCGGGCAGGCGGCGGGCAATGCACTCGTCGAACGCGGCCCGGTATTCCATCGATTTCAGCAACAGACTCCCGCCCAGCGTCAGGTCGACGCGGGGCAGCCGGATCCTGTTTCGGACAGCCTGCACCAGATCGCACAGCAGTTCCGCCTGCCGGGCCACGATATCCCGGCAGACGGCATCACTGGCGCAGTTGGCGGTCACCAGCGGGGCCAGAGAGGAGATCGCGGAGACCGGCAGTCCGTCTCCGGTCAGGTAGATGACATCGATCATGTCAGGCAGTGACTTGATTCCCAGAGTACGGCAGATCTCGTCGCAGAGCACCGTGGACGGGCCGCTGCCGTCGTGGGCCCGCAGCGCGGCGGCCAGGGCCTCGCTGCCCAGCCGGTAGCCGCTGCCCTCGTCACTGACCAGAGCGCCCCAGCCGCCGGCCCGCACCACCGTGCCGTCCTCTGTGCGTCCCATGGCGATGGAGCCCGTCCCGCACAGCAGCAGGGCGCCGGGACCGCCGTCATGTGCGCCGGCCAGGGCGATCTCCGCGTCATTGCAGACGATCTGGCGTCCGGGATATCCGGCCGCCGCCAGGATCTTTTCATGTTCCAGCGCATCTTCCGGCCGGTCTACGCCTGCCATGCCCAGCACGAAAACAGACCGGTCCAGTTCCGGTCCGAACGCGCCGCGCAGGGCCTGCAGGATCTCCGTCAGGACCTCCTGCAGGCCGGCCGCTCCGATGGACTGGTAGTTGGAAGAGCCAAACCGCTGTTCAAACACGATCTGGCTGCTGTCGGACCGCCGGGCCAGGACATGGGTCTTGGTGCCTCCGCCGTCGATCCCTACCAATACATGAGGTTTCATCGAGCTTCGCTCCTAACTGTAAAACTCAGGTCTGCCCGCATGTGACGACCCGGGTCCCGCTCATGCGGTCGTATCCCGTGCGGTTCGTCGGATCGGCAAACAGATATGCGAGCGCAATGACAAAGGGAAGTCCCCGAAAGAGATACACCAGCAATACCTTGATAAATGGCCGGATGGTCATCCGCAGCGCTGTCTTCAGCGGGCCGTCGGCTTTATTGCTGACCACCCGGAGGCGGCAGATCTTCTTGCCCACCGTCTGTCCCCGGAGCGCCAGCTGCTGGAGGACCTCCGCGCCGATCCAGATCCACAGGGCCAGGCCGTAGGCTTCATTAAAGGCATCCACAGCCCGTTCCGCCTGAGCGTTGGCCTCCTCCACCGTGGCGCTCTGCTGCAGCTTTTCCATTTCCCGCTGGGCGGTGATAAAATCGGGCTTGCCAAACAGGTTCATGGAGATCACCAGAAGCAGCAGGAACACGCACAGATCGATGCCAAAGGCCGCCAGACGCATCAGGCGGGGTTTTGTAAACAGCGCTTTCAAAGTTTCCATGGGTGTGCATCCTTTCTAAAAGTTCGGCATGGCGCTCAGTGAGCCCCATGCCGAATTTTTGCGCAGCCGGTATGGATCAAACAGCAACCTGCTCAGCCTGCTCCATAGCCACGTTCTTCTTGTCCCAGCTGCGGATGAAGGGCAGCCAGATAAAGAACGCCACAACGAAGTTCACGATCTGCAGGAGGACGCCGCCGAACCGGCCGCCGGTAGCCAGATAGCCGCTGATCAGGTACGGCGTGGTCCAGGGAATGGAGACGCCCACCATACGCGGGAAGATGTTCAGGTACATACCCACATAGGAAATGGTGAAAATGACCAGGGGAGACACGATGAAGGGGATCATCAGGAAGGGGTTGAGCACGATGGGCAGACCGAACACCACGGGCTCGTTGATGTTGAAGAGACCGGGGGCGATGCTCAGCCGGCCCAGATCCTTGAGCATCTTGGAGCGGGCGAAGCAGAGCATGTAGATAACGACAGGCAGAGTGGCGCCGGAGCCGCCGATCCACATAAAGTTCTCGATGAAGGTCTGGGTGATGATGTGGGGCAGCTGGGTAGCACCGGCCTGGAAGGCAGCCAGGTTCTCCAGGTTGGCATTGAGCCAGATGGGCTCCATGACGGCGGTGACCACAGAGGAACCGTGGATACCGAAGGACCACAGCAGCTGCTCAATGAAGGTGGCGAACATAGCGCCGGGATAGGAGGTACCGGCAATGGTCAGAGGAGCGGAGACAACGGCGGTGATGAAGGAGCCCATGTCTCCGAAGGGGGTAGCGCGGAAGATCATCTTGACGATCAGGGACAGGACGATAGCCGCGCCGGCCGGCACCAGGGCCACAAAGGAGTTGGAGATGGAGGGGGGCACGCTGCCGGGCAGCTTGATGACCAGGTTCTTCTTCACGATGACACGGTACAGCTCGCCGATCAGCAGGGCCACGATCATGCCCATGAACAGGTTGGCCGAGCCGAACAGGTCGGCGTTCCAGCTCCAGGCATCCACGTCCAGGGGCAGCAGCACGAAGAAGGAAGACAGGGCGATGACGCCTGCGGGGGTGCCGTCCATGTCATAGCTGTCCACCAGGGACTTGGCAATGCCGAAGGTGGCGATGACGGCAATCAGCGAGGTGGTCGCCACGAACACGTCGTTCCAGACGAAGTCGCCCCAGCCCTCGCCGAAGAGGCCGGTCATGAAATTCTGATATCCCTCCACAGGGAAATCACTGATGATGATGAACAGGGACGCGATGATCAGCAGGGGCATGGTCAGGATGATACCGTCACGCAGGGCCAGGATATGCCGCTGGTTGGCGATTTTCGTCGCTACGGGTATAAATTTTTCCTCAAAAAACTTTTTCATGATTTTTTCCTCTCCTCACTCAGCTTCAGAGCCTGATCCAGGACCTTCTCTCCGTTCATGCGGCCATAGTCCATGGGCGCGATGTCCGCCACCGCGATCCCATTGGGCTCATATTCCGCTTTCATTTTCGAGAGCAGATAGCGAATCTGCGGTCCCAGAAGCAGGACGTCGGTCACCTTGAGCCGCTCTTTCATGGCTTTGACGGAGACCGCCATGATGTCCACCTCAATGCCCCGGTCCGCAGCACACTTCTGCATCCGCTGCACCATCATACTGGTGGACATGCCGTTGTCACACAACAGAGTAATATGAAGCATCCTTCTCACTCCTTCTTTTCCAGCTCGTCGATCCGTTTGGACTGACTCACCAGGAAGTCCGCTATATCCCGCATCATACCGGCACACATCAGGTGGTCCTGAGCATGCACCATCAGGATCCCCACGGGGCCGACACTCTCGCCGCTCATTTCCTTGGTGATCATGTCTGTCTGGATCTCGTGCGCTTTCTGCAGCGTGTCGGTGCAGGCGGTCAGAAGCTTCTCCGCCGCTTCAAAATCGCCCTGCTGCGCGCTGGAAATGGCTTCCATAGCGGAGCTTCTGGCGTCGCCTGCCTCAGCGATAATGGAAAATGCCAGTTCTGTGTTGTCCATACCTCTTTTTCATCTCTCCTTTCGTTTTATCAGGTCTCGTTGAACTTCTTTTCAAACAGATCCATGACGGCCGTCAGGGTCTCGTTCTCACCGTCCCCTTCCACCGACAGGGATATCTTGTCGCCGCAGCGGGCATTCAGCGCGATCACCTGATAGATGTTTTTTGCGTCGGCGGTCTTGTCTCCCTTTTTCAGGACAACATGGTCAGAATTTCCCGACAGGGTCTTGACCAGCTTCGCAATGGGTCTGGCATGCAGTCCAAGGGAATTGAGTACCGTCACCTCGGCTGAAACCATAACTTCACCTCTTTGCCATTAAATACTTTCGCTGAATATGCACTACACACTCGCTATGTTGAAATCAGCTCTGCCGCCGCCCAAAGCGCCAGCGCCGTATTTCATGAATTGGATACTGCGGATTGATCTGCCTGGAATTTCTCAAGCCGCTGCAGGACCTCTTCTGCCGTCGGCATGGAAAGAACCTGCTCCAGCAAAGCGGAACAGGAAGAAAATTCCAATCCCGCCAGACGGCGGCGCAGCTCCAGCACATTTCCGGGGCTGACGCTCAATTCCTGAATTCCCATGGCAAACCAGAGGGGCAGCAGAGCCGCGTCCTGTCCGGCATGTCCGCAAATGGCCACCGGAATGCCGGCCTGGGCGCCTTTTTGCGCCACCTCGCAGACCAGCTTCAGCAGCGCCGGATCATAGGCCCGGTTCAGATCGGCCACTCTGGGATTTCCACGGTCCGCGGAAAACACATATTGCGTCAGATCATTGGTCCCGATGCTGAAAAAATCCACTTCCTGGGCAAAGGTCTCCGCCATAACGGCAGCAGAGGGGACCTCCACCATCATGCCCACCGGCATGTCCTCCCGGAAGGGGATCCCTTCCCGTCTCAACTCTTCCCGCGCCCGTTCCAGGGCCGCTTTGGCCCGCGTCAGTTCAGACATGGTGGCCACCATGGGGAACATCATCCGGACGTCCAGCCCCGCGCCCGCCCGGAGTATGGCACGCAGCTGAGGGATGAATATCTCGTCATGCTGCAGGCAGTACCGGATGGCCCGGAACCCCAGAAACGGGTTCTCTTCTTTCCCGAAGTCCAGATAGGGCACCTGCTTATCTCCGCCGATATCCAGCGTGCGGATGACCAGCGGTCTGCCCTTGAGCGCCAGCGCAGTCTGGCGGTAAGCGGTATACTGCTCCTCCTCGTCCGGGGCGCTCTGGCGTCCCAGGAACAGGAACTCCGACCGCATCAGGCCCACACCTCCGCCGTCGTTGGAAACAACGGCGGAGGCATCCTGCACCGCGGCGATATTGCACCAGATGTCCATTTCCCTGCCGTCCCTGGATCGGTTGGGAAGGCCATAATAGGTCTGGTTCAGGGCCGCTTCGGCCTCCAGCCGGGCACGGCGGATCCGGTAATCTTCCCTCATCTGCTCATCCGGATCGGGATAAATTTCCCCGGAATCTCCATCCAGCAGCATATTCTCGCCCTCTCTGGCCTGCTCCAGCAGACCTGCGGCGCCGACGACGCAGGGAATCCCCATCATATTGGCCAGCAGCACAGTATGGGACGTGCTTCCGCCCTCCTCCATGGCCAGGCCGCAGATGTGGCCGTTCTCGCTGTCTGCCAGCTGGGAGGGCATGATCTCGCGGGCGATCAGGATCGTATCTTCCTCTCCGCCCTCTCCCTCGGCCTGATGCCGCAGGCAGCGAAACACATTCTGGCGGATATCTTTCAGATCCAGGATCCGTTCCCGGAGATAGTCGCTGTCCAGCTGGGAAAACATCTGGATCTGCTCCTCGATCGCCTCATGAAATGCCCACTGGGCACAATAGCCGTTTTCTTTCACGCGGCCGGCTGCCGTGTTCCAGAGCTCGTCACTGTCCAGCAGTAATTCCTGAGCCTCGAATACCTCCTGCTCGTCCGAACCGAACTGCTGCTTCATCCGTTCGATGGTCTGATGCAGTTTTTGCACCGCTGATCTGCGTGCCTGCGCCAACCGCTCCAGTTCTCCGTCCAGATCTTCGACAAGCTCCTTTTCAGCCGTAAGTTCTAAATTCAATAAACGCTGCTTTGCCAGGGCAACGCCTTTCGATACTCCTTTTCCTCTGATCATAAGCCGCCTTCATCTTCTTTCACTTTTTGTACGGTATCGGGCCATTTTTTCCCTTCCACGCACTTGATGATCCCGTGGATGAATGCCGGATACTGGTCATTTTTCTGAAACTCACCTTTTCCATCCGGTTCGTCCAGGAGCAAATAGATGATCCTTGACGCCGTGCCCGTTCCCACCGAAATGGGGGACGGCAGTGTAAATCCATACGCGCAGAACTGATTGAGATCCGGCAGATAAATTGGGATCAGCGCCGTGCTGTTGAGAAACAGGATCCGGCCGTCACGTTCCATCTCCAGGCTCTCCCTCGACAGGGCCGTGCTGCTGAAACCGTGCCGTGTCAGAAGGTCAAACAGCGCCTCGAATACGTTCTCGATATTCTTATGGGCCAGGGGGATCCAGACAATATTGGCATTTTCGCTCTGCGCCGCGGTATCAGTCCTGAAGATCCGGAGCCGGATCTTTCTGGCCTGTTCACGGATGGCCGCAAGTTCAGCGTCAGTCACCGCTCCGCTGATGGTAATGACGGGCACATCTGCAGTGACCTGTGGGGCCGTTGTGATCACCATATCGTATTGGCTCAGATCATCGGCATTCTGCTGGCTCCAGCTGCGCACGTCAAGGATCTCCACCGCGTCAGACAGGGCTTTCAGCCGGCCAAACACCTCCTCTGCACGGATCACATCGCTCTGGTACAGATAGATGGCTTTACAGCGCCGCATCCTGCGCCGCATGGACTGCACAAAATGCAGGTAAATGGACAGCAGCTCTTCCGTGTTGGGTTCCACAGAGAAAAATCTCTTGTAATAATAGCTGGAGGCCCATACCGCATGGTACAGTCCGGCATGCTCCGGGGTAACATAAGGCAGGTGCTGCCCCTGGCGCCGCAGGCCGCTGCGCAGCCGGTAGGCGGACACTTTGATATGAGTGGCCAAGGCGTTGAGCAGGACATTATCCTGCATGAACTGGATCCCCGTCATGCTCTGGACAAAGGATACCAGGTGCGTTGTAAAATCGCTGATCCGGCTGGAGTGCAGCTGGCTCTGGCATGCAGCGGGATCGGGCAGCTCGGCGCCCATAATGTGAATGCAGATATAGATACACTCGTTTTCCGGCATTTTGATATGGAAGGCCTTCTCCATCTCCGCGGCAATATAGCGGGCGATCTCGCCTTCTCCGGAGTTCAGGATTCCTTCCAGGTTGCCCTCATTTTCCGTTACGCTGCGCCCGCCGATCAGGCGTTCCACTGAAATGGAGAGATGGACCAGCAATCCGGTGTAGTAGCTGTCCATCAAATAAAAGCCAAACTTGTGCTCCGCGTTATGGATGATCTCCGCGATCTTTCCCACATCCGCCTTGGGGTTGCTGTTCATTCCGCTGTAAAAGCGCTCCAGGTCCAGACGAATGATATCCACGGTGTCACTGACTGTGATCTGGTCCTGACCGTCCTTTTCCTGGTCAACCGTCCGGAGCAGCTCAATGAGCCCCGCCATAGCGACACGCCGCTTCTGCTCGCTGCCTACGACCGTAATGCCGCGGTTCTGCCGCTTGGTAATGCACAGGCCATATTGCAGCAGCCATTTATCCACCCATGTGATATCTTTTTGGACAATGCTTTTGCTGATATAAAAATGGTCAGCCAGAAATTGTATGGTCAGATCATCATGGGAAAACAGCAGGAATTTTGCGATCTCAAGGCGGCGCTGGTAGTTATTGTTGAGCCCTTTGCTGCTGCATTGATCCTCCAGCAGCGGCGAGAGCTCCTGCGCGGAAATTCCGTGCAGCTCCAGCCGGATGCCGTTTCCCGGCTTTTTGCACACCGTTACCTGTTCCGTCAGACCGTTTTGTTCCACCCACATCTCCAGCCGCTCAATGTCATGCTGGACCGTTCGTTTGGAAACCCCCATTTTGTCCGCCAGGGTCTGCAGCGTGATGAAGTCAGACTCTTCAAGCAGTTGGGAGATCATTTCAAATAAACGCGCTGTCATTCGTTCTGACATCTTAAGCTCCATTCCTGCCGACCATTGTGAGGTATACGCAAATTTTTTCTTTTGCATTTTTCACTATATACAGTTTTGCACAAAAATTCTACGCCCCAATAATTCATTTTTATTCCACATCGATATAGCAATATGTGTTTTTTTGCAAATCCTGCGTGAACTGTTCCCTGTCTCATCAGAACATTGCTACAAGCCAGGAAAAAGTTTCTTCTTTCATCAATGATATGGCAAAAAGAAAGTTTTATCCGAAGTGGACATTTTACCCCTTTTGTGGCAGATTAAATTTAGTGGATATGCACTACATCCATGAACACACAAACTATTTTGAAGGGGGACGCATCGTACAATGAAACGACTGATCGCAATGTTGCTATGTGTGACCATGCTGTGCGGCCTGGGTACGGCCTTCGCGGCCCAGCCCACTCAGACCGGGCAGGGCACACAGGCACTCGGTTTCTCCGACCTGAAAGGCCACTGGGCCGAGCCGGCTCTGACCCATGCGGTTGAAAACGGCCTGCTCAATGGCTACGATGGAAAGCTCTTTCCTGACGATCTTCTGACCAGAGCCCAACTGGCCACTATCGTCGTGAATGCTTTCGGTGCTGCCAAGGAGGCCGATATTTCTCATCTGACCGACGTGTCCAAGGACGCCTGGTACTATGCCTTTGTGAAAAAGGCTGTGTCCATGAATGTCCTGGTAGGCGACAACGCCGGCAATTTCCGTCCCGAGGCCAATGTGAGCCGTGAAGAGGTCTTCTCCGTGTTTGCCCGGCTGCTGATGCTGGACGACGGGAAAGAGACCGCTCTGAATTCCTTTACCGACGGCGACCAGGTCTCTGTCTGGGCCCGTCCCGCGGCCGCTGCTGTTGTGGAGGCCGGTCTTGTGGTAGGCAACCAGGGCAAGCTGAGCCCCAGGGCCTCCATTACCCGTGCTGAGTTCGCCACCATCATGTATAAGGCCATCGCCGCGTATGGCCGGACTGCGTCCGTGACCCTCAGCCAGGCCGCCAGCCTGGCCGTGACCGCTCCCAACGCCGTGGTCCAGGGGACCAAGGTCACCGGCGATCTGTACATCACTGAGGGCGTAGGCAATACTCAGATCATTCTGGACGGCGTGACCATCGGCGGCCGGCTGGTCATCCGTTCCGGCAGCGTGATCATTCTGAAAAACGGCGCCACCATCGCCGGCGGCATCGTGAAGCTGGATGGACTGGATACTGAGGTCATCACGTCCGATCCCGGCACCGGCACCGGCGGCAGCGGCGGCGGTGGCGGTAGTGTCAACCCGCCACAGCCCTCCAAGAAGCAGTACACCATCGAAGAGGCCCTTGCGAGTTCTGCGGTGCCTGAGGATGTAAAGCAGTATATCCGCTACACCCGCGGCGAATATTTGGGTGTGAATTTCAAAGTCGTTCCCAATGTGATCCCTGTGGGCGACGGCTTTAACACCTCCATTTTTGACGCCGACCGCAACCTCTGGCTGGGCACTGACAACGGCATCCTGATCCTCTCTCAGGACGGCCGGACCGTGAACACCATCTCCGGTGACACGGATATCCTGCCCTATGATCGTGTGAACATGCTGTTCAGCGACGGTGGCCTCGGCGCGTGGGTCATTTGCGGCGATCCCGCGGATGAGTCGGCCAGCGCTGTATGTCACATTACTGATGTGAAGTGAAGGGAGGAACATTGAAGATGTATCGTAATCATAAAAGACTGCTTGCCCTAGCGCTGTCTGCGACAATGGTCTTTTCCAGCGCGGCACAGGCGGCCAGCGCCGCCGCGGTTCCCGCCGGCACGTCCTCCGCCATTCAGCTGGGCACCTATCTGACCAAGGAGATGAACTACTTCGCCAAGGGTGACAGCCGTATTCCCACCGACGGTTGGGTCCGTGATGCGAGCACCTACGGCGGTGATCTGGCACTGCTTCCCTTCCTGGGGCTGTCTGAGGATGTCAAAGCTCAGTTCGGCGACATTGGTTCTGACGTCACCATCGCGCTGAAGGATGCGGATGGCGTCTACTGGGTCGCCGTGGGCGGAAAGGGTGTTGTCCGCGTGGACTTCAGCGAGGCTGATACCCGTGATATCTTCCAGTATTTCTTTGGCCCCCGCTACATCTATGACGGCAACAGTCCTGAGAAGAGCGTTGTTACCGGTCTGCGCAGCGACGGCGAACACGGTATCTGGGTGGAGAACAGCGAGGGCGTGGTCCACATCCGTATGGTGGAGCGCACCCTGCGCCAGAAGGCCGACGTGGACGGTCAGATCAACGACAAGCTGAACACCTTCCGCGGCACCATCATCGACGCCAATGTGAAGCCTTACGACAATGGCAACGATGACAGCGACGGCGCACCTGCCGTTGACACGGCCCTGGACCCCAATACCAGCGAGTGGCAGAGCATCGTGGAGCCCGACGGCACGATCCGCAAGTTCCAGCAGCTCTCCAAGTACGGCGACAACAACGACTCCTACTGGACGTCCCTGGCTCTGGTGGGCTTCGGCAATGAGTACGCCGCCCTGCGCAATTCCGACAACCCCGCCGACCAGTACGAGGCTGAGCTGGCCCGTGACCGTGTCGTAAAGGGCGCCATGAACTGTATGGTCCTCTCCAAGCTGCACGGCACCGGCGACGGCTTTGTCATGCGTAACTACAAGTTCACCGACGAGCCCGGCGGCGGCGTGAACGGCAAGATCACCTACCAGCTCTTCAAGGACTCTGGTAATACGGACACGACGAAAATTCAGGCAGGCGACCGCTATATCGTCCAAAAGACGGGAAATATGCGCAATGTCAGAAACGGCGCGGAAGTGAAGTACTTTCCCACCGACCTGTACTTTGGCGATGGTCTTCCCAACTTTGCCATGGGCGCTGAGGCAGCCGAAGCGCCTAACGCCGGTGTGAAGATGACCTATAATGCGGATCTGGGGACTCCGTCCACGCCGGAACTGGATGGGGACGGTAATTTCATAACCATGCCGTCTCCGGGCTATATACTTCTGGGCGAAGCCTACGTCAAGCCGGAGAATGGCGGTTGGTCCGACAAGGGTGACCCGGTCATCGCCGAGGCCCGTAAGAATGTCAAGGTCTATATGCCCTACGTTGGAGCGAAGACCCCTGTTTACAAGGACGATCCGGTGACCGGCGAGCCTGTGCTCCAGCCCGAACGTGATTACGACTGGGCCTATTCCTACACGGTGCAGGAGGATGTTTCCGACAAGTACCCCGAGCTGGTCGCCAAGTTCAGCGAGCCCGATCCCAACCAGCCCACCCGCCCCGGCTATGACGGTGCGGAGGATATGACGAACCTCACCTACTATACGGATACCTCCTCCGAGGAGCCCGTCGGTATGTTCGGCGCCTACTTCACCCTGTACAACTACGTCATCAAGCCCGAGCTGGCCGATCCCAACACCAGCGCTGAGCGCCGGGCCGAGGACGAGCTTATGCTGGAGCTCATGCGCGACGCCGCTGCCTCTACCCTCAACCACATCATCGACAACGGCTATGTGCTGATGGATCCCTGCGGCCACCAGACCACCTGGGGCAAGTGGAACCGCGACTACTTCAACTGGGACTGCGACTCCGAGACCCCCGGTGTGCAGAACCACCTGTTCATGCCTGACGCCGTCCTGAACTCCGCTGAGATGTTCATGTTTACCCGCGTCGCTCTGGAGCTGCTGGAGGACGTGAAGGACGACACCACCACCTCTACCGGCATCAACATGGACGGCCTCTACATGACCGCCAAGGACCTGGTCGCCGGCACCGACGGCTACGCCACCTACAAGAGCGTCTACGACAAGTTCGCCGCTGAGTATGCCAAGATGAAGCAGCCCCTGGAGCCCGACCGGGATATGTCCGAACTCACCCCCATCACCCCCAACGATCCCATCAACGGCGTGGGCTATCTGGAGCTGATGCAGCAGTTCAACAAGCGCGCCGAACTGATGACCCAGTATTGGATCGACGACATCCAGTTTACGCTGGACGCCATCGAAGCGGATGAGAACGGCGCCATCCCCAAGGAAGCCGCCATGAAGTCCTACACCGCTCACGACATGTATGACGACGGCGTGACCCCGATCGACCCGGATGATAAGGCGTATCTGGAGGAAGCGCTTGCGACCTTCCAGGACTGCCTCAAGAACCATGATTACGCCAACGGCATCGGAAACTTCGGCGACGCGCTGATGTACTTCTGCGCCTACACCCCCCTCAGCGTCCTGTGCAAAGACGAAGCTGATGTGTGGCCCCAGATCCAGAACGCTTACACGCAGGTCTATGAGGGTATGCTCAAGTCCCAGGAAATCCCCTTTGATATCTTCCTCATGAAGAACATCGACCCCGACCTGCCTGGAATTGACGCGGATGTGGAAAACGCTGTCCGTCAGCTCATCCGTACCCCCCAGTACCTGATGAAGTATAACGGCGAAGTCTCCTACAACGGCGTCTACCGTAAGGACACCCTGTGGTATGAGATCATGGACTGGTATGACCACGACACCATGGGTTCCACCAATCTGTTCCCCTTCGACGAGCGCCGTCCCTCCAAGTTCAACACCTGCATCCTGGGTGTGGATGACAAGGACTACGAGGATGTCCGGAGTAACTTCAATAAGGGCAAGTACACCACCAACTACGCAAACTCGATCTATATGTACGACCCGACTCCGTACACCACCGGCTACTGGCTGGGCATCAACAGCGGCATTATCGCGGAGACTGTGCCCGCCGAAGCGGGTGAGATAACGACCTACACCCATGCCCAGGTCAAGACTATGTTCTCCAATGACGGTATTCAGGGGACCGTGAAGCAGTATGTGAACTTCCTCGCCGATCCCTCCTACGGTACCGATAACGACGCGGCTGTCACCGCTCTGGACCTGGCCAATACCCAGACCTTCGTCAACAAGGATTTCACCGTGCATCCCTCCCTGTTCCCCTCGCTGCGGAATGTGGCCGCTTCCTGCATCTCCTCTGACCGCACCCAGCTGTGGCTGGCCTATGAGGCCGGCGGACTGGACTGCGTGGATGCGGCTGACGGCAGCATCGTGGCTCATTACTCTGCCAAGGATCTGGCCCAGGGCCGTGCGCTCCTGCTGGTGCAGGATGAGGCCGCTGGTGTCATCTATCTTGTGACCGAAAACGGCGTGTCCCAGATCAACGTGTAAGGAAGGAGACAGTTATCATGAAAATGAACCTCCACGGAAAACGGATCCTCTCTCTGGTACTGACCGGTACGATCCTGACCAGCACCTGCCTGCCGGCCATGGCTTCCGGTGCCCAGGATGACCTTGCTGTCAACCAGACCAAGGCCTATGAGACCATTCAGCTCGAGGCCGCTCCCACCAAGGTGATGGAGTATGTCGCTACCCAGACGCCTGAGGGCGTGGTCTGGGTCGAGAACGCCGACGCCATCAGCCTCCTGCCCGCCGCGGCCACCGAGGACGATGTAACCTGCGCCGTCAAGGCTACCGACGGTGCCGTGTGGATCGGCACCAAGAACGGCCTGATGCGCATGGACCTGACCGAGAAGGACCCCCGCGACATGGTCCAGTATTTCGCCGGCAACCGCTACCTCTACAACGGCGATGACCATGTCACCGGCCTGGCCGCTGACGACAACGGCGGCGTGTGGGTCCGCAACGCTTCCGGCTCTGTCCACATCAAAATGGTCTCCATGACCATGGAGGAGCGCACCTACTTCTACGAGAAGATGGCCAACGACGTCAACGACCGCCGTGGCATGATCACCGACAGCAATACCTTCTCCTACGATCCCGCCACCGATGAGTACACCCAGACCTTTGTCAATACCAACGACAACGACGGCCTGTGGACCGCCATGTACGCCATGGGCGAGATCATGCGTTACCAGACCCTGAAGAACGAGGGCGCCGACGAGGCCCAGATCGCCGCCGCCAAGAAGGCCGCCACCCGTGCCACCAAGGCGGTCCTGCTGCTGGACTACATCTCCGGCCGCGGCAACGGCTTCCCCTGCCGCTCCTACATGCTGACCAGCGAGGCCCGCGCCGCAGTGGGTGCCAACGGCATGCAGCTCGAGAACGGCTTCTGGTTTGAGAAGCGCATGCTCAACGAGGGTGAGACCTATCCCGATCCCATCATCGACGAGCTCAAGCAGGAGGGCAAGGAGCCCATCGGCATCGCCACCGTCCGCATCACCGGCGACTCCCTGAATAAGCGCGGCTCCCAGATCTTTGCCCAGGACACTGACTACAACGGTCTGGGCCTGAGCCAGTCCTCCATCGACACCTTCAACACCGTCCGTGAAGAGGGCAACAAGCTGGGCACCGACATCGTCTCCTCCAACCGGAACCAGGTGTTCCCCGTGATGTATGAAGGCGTCAACGTGGGCACGGAAGGCAGCAGCATTCCCGGCGAGTTCGACCAGAGCAAGGTCAAATTCCGCCTGACCGCCCCCATCTATGAGCGGATCCCCCAGGCCTTCAACGAGCTCTTCCCTGACAGCGCCATCGGTGCGGATGGTTACATCGATGAGAGCCAGATCGTCTACAAGGCGGATACCTCCTCCGACGAGGTGGACGGCCACTACGCCCTGTTCCTGACCGCTTACCGCTACCTCTGCGACGAGGCTGAGGACGCCGAGCTCAAGGAGCTGGTCGCCGAAGCCTGCACCCGTATGACCGACCTGATCCTGGAAGACGATCACTACTACATCGTGGACGCCACCGGCAAGGCCACCCAGTGGTCCCGCTGGCTCGCCCGCTACTTCAACGACGGTCTGGACGTTATGCGCGCCCAGCCCGAGTGGGACGGCCTCTACTGCATCGGCGTGGATGACGAGAAGGAAGACGCCCTCTCCTACGGCTACGAGGACGGCCCCCTGAACGCGCTGGAAGTCATGGCCGCCCTGAAGGTCGCCGCCTACATCGCGGGGGCCGAGGGTGAGGCCGACAAGGCCGCCACCTACAACGTGGCTTACGGCCAGTGCTTCGAGTCTCCCTACTCCGGCGGCAGCATCCCCAACAATCCCAATGCCTATGAGAACGGCAAGGGCTATATCGATATGGCCCTGGAGTACGTGGAGCGCCGCATCATTCGCCAGAACACTGACGCCTATGACGATAACGACAACACCCCCGTCACCGAGTACACCCCCGGCAAAAAGATCTTCAACAACGCGCTCCACGAGGATTGGACCCAGTATGTGAACTACTCCGACGAGGAGCTGGGCTGGTTCCCCGTCTACTGCCTCATTACCCTGGAGGACAACTCCGACCGCTACGGCAAGATCGTGGAAGCCTTTGACCAGTGGTACGACGGTCAGGAAGAGCGCGAGGAGAACCCCTTCTACACCTTCCTGTATCAGCTGGCCCACCCCGAGAAGGATGATGTGGATCTGGCTTCCGCCATTCGCTTCTTCTACCGCTCTCCCCTGCTGCGCAACAACAGGATGTACGCCCGCGGTGACCGTCAGGATGTTTTCTACATCGAAGCCGGCAACCGCGACAGCCGCGCCCAGACCAACTATCTCATCACTTGGGACGAGATGAACATCGGCAAGCACGACCACAACCCCTTTGAGCGGTATCAGGGCTACGGCCAGCAGACCGGCACGCCTTATACCTACGGCAGCCTGGATTGCGGCACCGTGTTCACCCTGCCCTACTGGCTGGGCCGCTACTACGGCATCATTGAGGAGACCGAGGGTGTACGCTTCACCCGCGCCACTCCCGATGTCACCGTGGAGACCGGCTCCGCGCTGGTGGCTACCGTCACCGACAACGGCACGCCTCTGTCCCGCATGATCGTCGACTTCTACTCTGACGGCGCCTACATCGGCCGCGCCCGTACCGACGCTTCCGGCAAGGCCACTCTGGAGAAGAGCGCCTCCGGCGCCATCACCGTCACCGTCACCGAGCGTCTGATCGGCGAGACCATGTACGATCAGGTCAGCGCTTCTGCGGAGTCTGATTCTGATGAGCCTCTCCTCTCTCTGGCTGTCATGAGCGACGTGCACATTGGTTGTACCGATCATGTGATGCCGACCACCTTTGAGAAGCGGTTTGAGACGGCTCTGAATTACTACACGGAGAACGGCTTGATGTATGATGCCATTGTTCTCAACGGCGACCTTTCGGATGACCCCCGTGTGTCTACCGACCAGTTTGATGATTACCTGGCTGTCCTGAACGCAAATATCCAGGATGGCGCCTTCCCCATCTTCAACACTGGCAACCACGAGAACTATTACGGCAGCCAGATCCAGGAACTGTTCTATGAAAAGACCGGCATCGGCGACAATCCCGCGTATACTGTTTCTCAGAATGACGATGCCACCGAAGCGAATATGCTGTTCTACGACACCTGGGTGAACGGCTATCACTTCATCGTATTCAACCATGACCGCAAGGATCTGACGGACGAGCGCATCAGCTGGCTGGAGAGCAAGATCGAAGAGGGTTATGACGGCCAGTCTGCCGATCCCAGCAAGCCCGTATTCCTGATCAACCACTACGACCACAACACCTGGGCCAAGAGAAACAGTACCACGGTCCAAAAGCTTGCGCCCATCTTTGAGGAGCACCCCAATGTGGTCATGTTCAGCGGACACAGCCATGCTTCCCTCAATAACATCCACAATCTGTTCGGAAACGGCGTCGGCTGCCTGAGCATCCACGACGGCGGCGTTGCAGACATCGAGACCGAGGGCGATTACTTCACCTCCAAGCCCATCTCTCAGGGCCTGTTTGTCGAGGTCTTTGAGGATCATATGCTGGTTCACCAGCTGGCCTTCAACGACGGCGGCTATGAGAAGCTGAGCGCGGAAAGCATGCCTTTTGACGACATGCTGTCTGTTGTGATCACCGATGATGTGGACCCGGCTTTCGAGTCGGACGCTTCTGTGGACGTGGAGAATGTGACCTTCAATTCCTGTGATATCTCCTTCCCCGCCGCCACTGACGACAATGTCGTTTCCCACTACAACATCTTCGTTCAGGACGAAAGCGGCTCCGTAAAGCAGGTGGACCTGATCTACAATCCCTATTGGCTGAAGAATGAACCCACCACGTTCACCCGGACGATCAAGGGCCTGGAGCCCGGCTCCACCGGCAACAAGATCCTTGTGGAGGCGTTCGATGCCTACGGAAACCTCTCCGAGTTCATCGAATCTGACCCCTTCGACGTGGAGTCTGCCGATTCCTTTGATCCCGATGCCCCCCATGTGCTGAGCATGGACTTTGAGACGGTGGCAGGCAGCGTCGTGAAGGACGCGTCCGTCAACCAGAACGACGCCAAGCTGGAAGGCGGAGCAGCTGTCGTTTACGACGACGTGTTCAAGAAGAACGTGCTCTCTCTGGACGGTGTTGGCGCGCGCGGCGACGCGAACAGCTCCTGTGCCCGCATTCCCTTCAATTCCAGCTTCTACACTGCGGACCAGATCACCATTGAGACCGCGTTTGTGGTTGATTCGGAGCGCTCCGAGGACACCAGCTCCCTGCACGGCAGCGATGAGCAGCACATCCTGAGCAACTATGAGACCGGCGGTTACTCTCTGGCGTATGACAACGGTGACGGCAAGCTTCATTTCTTCATGGACGGTGGCTTTAACGACCTCGTCTCTGATGTTATTGAGGCCGACGTGCCCCACCATGTCATGATCACTTACGATCACGCTACCTTGAAGATGTTCGTGGACGGTGTGCTGTGCGATTCTGCCGCGGCCGATGCCGATATCGACATCAACACCACCAACGACTTCTTCCTGGGTGCCGACAGTGAAGGTTTCCAGGACCGTTACCAGTTCTTCAAGGGCAAGATCAGCTTCGTCAATATCTTTGACAGAGGCCTCAGCGATGACGATGCTGCTGCCCGCTACGCGGCTTTCCTGGAGTCCCTGGGCAGCGAGCTTTAAGGCAACTGCTTACGCACCCGATGAGATCCTCACAGTCCCCCGGGACAAGCGGGATCTGCACACAGTCAACGGTCCAGCCTTTTCCCTGCCCTGCCGAATGGACCGTTATCACAGCATGATCACTCCTGGCGTGTAATTCCTTTTTCAGCATCCCTCGATCTCCCCGCAAAAGCACCGCCATATGCTCAGGCATATGGCGGTGTCTTTTCGCGGCCACTGTAATGATTCTCTTTTTCCATAGCGATATGGCAAAATATGATTTTATTCCGGCATCGACACCGGTCTCCCGGTATGCTACACTAAAAGTACTACGAATCACCGTATTTTTATCTATTATACGTACCATTCATACCCAAATTATTAAGGAGGAATTTATTATGCTGATCGTAAAGGCTCCCCTTCTGACCGACAAGGTGTGCGCCGCACTGGACGGCTATGACAAGGACGGTGTGACCATCAAGCTGGTCAGCCGCAAGGGAATGGAACTGGACTTTGAGATGACGGGAAAGAGCGGTTTCGACGCCGCCTCGCTGGCAAAGTCCATCGTCCGCAGCCATGATTTCGGCAATGCGCTGTACTTCAGCGCCATGTGGAAAGACTGACGCGGCGGCTCAAAACAGTGATGGGGCGGCAGCGCCGGATACGCTGCCGCCCCATCTGTTCTCTGAGCTCCGGTCCCCGCAAATCGGGGACCGGAGCTTTTTTCATCCTCAGGCCGGAAACCGGCTGCATTCATTCCTCCAGCCCCATCACATCCATGCTGTGGCGCATGTGGATGGCCATGGCGTGCTCCGCCCCCTCGGCATCCCGCCGGCGGAAAAAGTCCATCAGCAGGGCGTGGTCCCGCAGGGTGTCCTCGGCCAGCTTTTCCCGGTGCTCACCGGAGACCACCGCCACCTCCACCGCCTGGCTGATGAGGGGCATGAGGCGCATCATGAACTCGTTGTGGGTGGCCCGGACGATGGCGGCGTGGAATGCCCGGTCAGCCCCGGTGCGGTCCTCCCCCGCCAGGATGCAGCGCTCCACCTCGGCGCCCCGCTCCAGGATCTCGTCCATCTCCTGCCCGGTGGCCCGGCGGCAGGCCAGACGGGCCACTCCCGGCTCCACCACGCTGCGCAGCTCAAACAGGTCCCGCAGCTGACCCTTCACCTGGTCCAGGTGGGAGAAGCCATAGTCGTTGACCCGCTCCACCCCCTCCGATACGAAGGTCCCCTTTCCCCGGCGGACCTCCAGCACTCCCTGGGTGGTCAGGGCGCGCAGGGCGTCCCGCAAAGTGGTGCGGCTCACCCCCAGGCTGCGGGAGAGCTCCAGCTCATTGGGCAGCTTCTCCCCTGGAGCCATCTCCCGCTCGATCACGATCCGGTTGTAGAGCCGCTGGGCGGTCTGCTGGGACAGGCTCTGCTTTTCCACGGCGGTTCCTCCTTTTATTCCTCTGCGGAGCGGGCCAAAAAATCCGCCCCGCCCCTTGACATCTTCTTTTCTATCATATACTATGTAGTCATACAATTCAAGCGTAATCATACAACTTATGAAAGTTGATTAAGGAGGATCCTCTATGCGCAGCGACAATGTGAAAAAGGGCATCCCTACCGCCCCTAACCGCTCCCTGTTTTACGCCCTGGGCTACACCAAGGAGGAGCTGGAGCGCCCTCTCATCGGCGTGGTGTGCTCCTATAACGAGATCGTCCCCGGCCACATGAACCTGGACAAGATCGCTGAGGCCGTGAAGGCCGGCGTCCGTGCCGCCGGCGGCACCCCCATTGAATTCCCCGCCATCGCCGTGTGCGACGGCATCGCCATGGGCCACGTGGGCATGAAGTACTCTCTGGTCACCCGGGACCTGATCGCCGACTCCACCGAGGCCATGGCCATGGCCCACCAGTTCGACGGTCTGGTGATGATCCCCAACTGTGACAAGAACGTACCCGGCCTGCTGATGGCCGCCGCCCGTGTCAACATCCCCACCATTTTCTGCTCCGGCGGACCCATGCTGGCCGGGCGCCTCAACGACGGCCGCCGCACCTGCCTCAGCCACATGTTCGAGGCAGTGGGCTCCTACTACGCCGGCAAGCTGGACGAGGCGGGGGTAGAGGAGTATGAGAACTGCGCCTGTCCCACCTGCGGCTCCTGTTCCGGCATGTACACCGCCAACTCCATGAACTGCCTGACCGAGGCCATCGGCATGGGCCTCAGGGGCAACGGCACCATTCCCGCGGTGTGGTCGGCTCGGCTCCGCCTGGCCAAGCACGCCGGCATGCAGATCATGGAATTGGTCAAGAAGGACATCAAACCCCGGGACATCATGACCCCCGCCGCCTTCCATAACGCGGAGACCGTGGACATGGCCCTGGGCTGTTCCACCAACACCATGCTCCATCTGCCCGCCATTGCCCACGAGTGCGGCATCGAGCTGGATCTGGACATGTCCAACGAGATCTCCTCCAAGACCCCCAACCTCTGCCACCTGGCACCGGCGGGCAACACCTACATGGAGGACCTGGAGGGGGCCGGCGGCGTATACGCCGTGATGAAGGAGCTCACCAAGAAGGGCCTGCTGGACACCAGCGTCATGACCTGCACCGGCAAGACGCTGGAGGAAAATCTGGAGGGCGTGGTCAACCGGGACCCCGAGCTCATCCGCCCCATTGAGAACCCCTACTCCCAGGACGGCGGCATCGCCGTGCTCAAGGGCAACCTGGCCCCTGAGGGCTGCGTGGTCAAGCGCTCCGCCGTGGCCGCCGAGATGATGGTCCACCAGGGCCCCGCCCGGGTCTTTGACAGCGAGGATGACGCCATTGCCGCCATCTATGCCGGCAAGATCGTGGCGGGCGACGTGGTAGTCATCCGCTACGAGGGCCCCAAGGGCGGTCCCGGCATGCGGGAGATGCTCAACCCCACCAGCGCCATCGCCGGCATGGGGCTGGACAAGGACGTGGCCCTCATCACCGACGGCCGCTTCTCCGGCGCCACCCGGGGCGCGTCCATCGGCCATGTCTGCCCCGAGGCCGCCCAGGGCGGCGCCATCGGTCTGGTGGAGGAGGGCGATATCATCTCCATCGACATCCCCAACTGTTCCATCCAGCTGAAGGTAGACGACGCCACCCTGGCCGCCCGGAAGGCAAAGTGGGTCTGTCCCGAGCCCCGCATCAAGACCGGCTATCTGGCCCGGTATGCCAAGCTGGTGACCAGCGCCGCCCGGGGCGCCGTGCTGGAGTAAGCTTCTCTCTTTCATTGCGGTGGCGGCAGAGGAAATCTGCCGCCACCGCTTGTATTTGTTCCCTGCATCCGATATAATACTTTTGATCTGTATTTCGGAATAAGGTAGGGTTTTGTTATGAAACAGAGAAATATTGCGCTTTGCATTGTGTACACGCTGATCACCTGCGGTATTTACGGTATCTACTGGTTCATCTGCATCACCGATGATACCAACCGGCTCTCCTCCCGTTACGGCACCTCCGGCGGCATGGCTTTCCTCTTCAACCTGATCACCTGCGGCATCTACGGCATCTACTGGGGCTACAAGATGGGGGATTGTCTGGATGACGCCCGGGCCAACAGCGGCGAGCCCACAGGCAGCCTGCCCATCCTCTATCTGATCCTGAACATCTTCGGCCTGCAGATCGTCACCTACGCCCTGATCCAGAGCGAACTCAACAAGTACGACCTGGTGTAACATGAAAGCCCGCTTTCTCCGGCTGCTGCGGGGATTTTCTCTGTTCCTTCTGGCGGGCCTGGGCTACGCCGTCCTTTGTTCCCGCACCGGTCTGATGCTGCCCTGTCCCTTCCATCTGGTCACCGGGCTCCTCTGTCCGGGCTGCGGCGTTACCCGGATGTGCCTGGCCCTGCTGCACCTGGATCTGGCGGCGGCGTGGCAGTTCAATCCGGGGCTGCTGCTCCTCTCCCCTCTGCTGGCCGTCCTGTTCTTTTCCATGGCGCTGCGCTATGTCCGCACCGGGGAGCGCCGCCCCACCCCCGTCCAGTCGGCGGCGGCCTGGGGCATGGTGGCCTATCTGCTGCTCTACGGTGTGGGGCGCAATCTTTTTCCGCTCCAGATATAAAAAGTGCCTGTGTTCCACAAGAACACAGGCACTTTTTGATGCTGTTCTTAATACCCCGTGCCGCTCTCCAGCGCATTGGCCCCGCTGTCAAACCGGCCGCTGATCTGGTCGTAGAAGAGCGCACTGGCAGTCCCCATATAGGGAGACACCCACAGGCCCAGGATGCCCATGGTCAGTGCGGACAGCAGCAGCCAGCCGAAGAAGGAGAGCTCGAGCTTGAGATACTCCCACTTCCAGCCCATCATCAGCCGGGCGCTGGCACGGAGATGGCCCCGGGCACTGCCGTAAGGATCGTCCAGGAAGAGATACCAGGCCATGGCGTAGCGCAGCGTCACCCAAAAGGCATAGATCAGATACAGGACCAGCAGAATAAGCAATATGATCCCCGCCGCCAAGCCATCCCATGCAGCCAGGAACAGTACCGTGACCAGCACCAGCACCATTGCCGCGGGCAGCAGCCACAGCAGCTCGAACAGCCACAGCGTCAGGCACATCGACAGGATGCGCCCGGCCATACCGAAGCAGTCCAGCAGATCCTGAAACCCGCCGCCCTGCCACCGGGCCAGGTGCATGGTATAAGCTGTGTATCCCACCCCCAGCACCGCCGCGAAAAGGCCTGTCAGCACCGACAAAAAGAGGACCATCAGCATGCGGCTCCCGGTCAGCAGCCCTTCCGGGTAGTATCCCAATCCCAGCACCGCCCCCTGAATGGCCTGCCGCAGGGAGGCTCCGCCTCCGCTGAGGGCCAGCACCAGCAGCAGTTGAGGGATCAGATTGGCGGCAGCCTGGTACACCAGCGTCACCAGCATGGGATGGGGCCGGACGCCCGCCATCCGGGCCCGGGCCTCCCATTTGGTCTGCACACGGTCAAATCTCATGGGGAATCTCCTCCTCATTCGGGGCGGCTATCTCCGCAAACCGGCCCGTCATCTCACCGGGCGCTCTCCGTCCGGTCACACAGTCGTAAAAATTGACGCAGGCCGCCATCCAGTAGGGCCGGACCCACAGGCCGGCCAGCCCCAGCGTCACCAGTGACACCAACCACCAGCCCAGGAAGGACACCTGGAGCTCCAGAAAGTCCCATTTATGTCCCCGCATCTGCGCTGTACTGCTTCGGATCGCCGCCCGTGCCCCTTCCTGAGGATGGTCCATCAGGAAGAAGAAGGTCAGCGGATAGCGGAGGACCGTTCTTCCCAGATAGAATACCAGGAACAGGTAAGCGCTCAGCGCATAGAGCTCGGTCACCAGCTCCCGGCCCACCAGGCGCACCGGAAACCACAGCAGGATCACCGGCAGTACCCCCAGGGCGCTCCACAGCAGGAGCCGGACCGCCAGCAGCAGCCACGTCCGCAGGACCAGCCAGGCCATGCCAAACCCGTCCAGCAGGTTCCCGGCGCCGGTATCCCATCCCCGGGCCAGCCGCATCCCGTACCGCACGTAGCCCACCGATGCCAGTACCCGGTATAGCACGATCACCACACCCAGGAAGAGCAGGAGCCAGGGCAGCGCCGGATCGTACCGTCCTGTCAGCACCGGTCCCGTCAGACAGAGGGCCACCGCGGCCGCCGGGACAGCCAGTACCAGTATGCCGTACACCAGCGACACCCATATGGGGCTGGCGCTGGAGAGGATCATACAGGCCCGGGCGTCCAGTTTGGCTGCCCACCGGTCAAAATCCATATTCACTCCCTCCTCCGCTCTTTTCTGTGTTCATATTAAAACCTGTTAAAAAGCCTGAAACGCTTTTTATAGCGCGAAGCGCGTCAGGTTTTTATGAGACGCCGCGGCGCACGCATGTGCGGCGCCAGCGTGCGCCGCACGCGGGATTTCAAATAAAGCATTTTATTCGAAATCAGTATCAGGATACCATACCCCGGGTGGGAATGCAAGGCGGGCCCACTTTCCGGGCCAACGCAAAAGGGAGCGTGGACACGCTCCCTTTCGTATTTTGATGCGCTTCCGGTCAGCGGCGGCCCCCAAAAGAACCGCCGCGGCCACCGCCGCCGAAGGAGCCTCCCCGGCCGCCTCCGCCAAAGGAACCGCCGCCCCGGCTGCCGCCGAAACTGCCGCCTCCTCTGGAGCCGCCGAAGGACCCGCCGAAGCCGCCACGGCTGCCGCCGGAGGGCCGTCCGCCGAAGGTACCGCCCCCTCTGGGGCCGCGGCTGCCCGCGCCGCCGAAGGAACTGCTGTTCCGGCTGCCCCCGGTGGGGCCGCCGTTCCCGGGGCCAAAGCCGCCCGGCCCTCTGCCGGGGGGAGGCGGAGGAGGCGCCGACCAGCGCCGGCGATACCAGCCGTACCCCGGTCCGTGCCAGAACAGGATGGGCCGGAAGATCACCGGCGGGTTGGGCACACCGTAGTACCGCCGCCGGTACTCGTTATAGCGGTACTGGTCGGCCACCGACGCCACGATGAGGCAGAAGACTGCCAGCACCACCACCATGGTGATCAGGTCTACCCCGGCGTAAGCAGGCCCATAGTGCTCCTGTGCCACATTCTCACTTTGATTGCCCAGGCCGAAATTGTCCAGATACACCTCATTGAGCGCGGCATAGAAATTCAGCACCGCCGTATCCGCCTGGCCGTTTCCATACTCTCTCGACAGGATGCCGTCCAGCCGGTCCGTCACTGTCTGAGTCATGATGGTGGCAAAATCATCGCCGTAGGCAAAGTAGTAGGCTGCATCCTCCGCGGCGATGAGGAGCACCGCGTCTCCCTCGCCCAGGCCCAGCCGGGCGCCCATGTCATAGGCGTAGTCCGCAATATCGGTCTGGCCCACCGTGTCCACTGCGGCCAGGGCCACCACGCTGTTATAGCGCGCGTCCCAGTTGGCGTTATAGACGTCGATCTCTTTCTCGGCAGCCGAAGAAATCAGGCCGGCCTGATCGTAGATAAACTGGTGCACATAGCCGGTGTCCAGCGTGGTATCCAGCGCCGGCCCCGGAGCCGCGCCGGAGATGTTCCCTCCCGGCTTCCGGGCCTGACCGATCCCAATGGCGGCCAGGATCATCACCACCGCCAGCAATATGGCCACCGGGCGTTTTTGCAGTACTTTCATCGGTTTCCCTTTCCTCTATGTTATCTGTCTGACATACTCTGCTTAGCCTCTCAGCTCCAGCAGCTTCTGCTTCAGCTCACTCCCCAAAAACGCTTCGCATTTTTGGGGGCCCCTTTTCCTTTTATCTGCTCGGGCGGAATGAATCCGCCCGGCATCAAGGTTTTGGCTGCGCCAAAACGCTTGGAACGCGCCGCCCGGCGCGTCGGCTCGCAGAACGGGGCTGTCACAATACGTTTGCTTCTCTTTCGGTCTAGCCTCTCAGCTCCAGCAGCTTCTGCTTCAGCTCGCCTTCGATCCTGCCCAGCTCGGCTTCCGCCTCCTTGCGCTTTTGTGCGCCGTCCTGCTGAATCTTCATGACCTCGTCCAGGGTGGAAATGAGCTGCTGGTTGGTGTGCTGCAGGGTCTGGATGTCCACCACGCTGCGCTCGGCCTCCCGTGCCGTCTCGATGGTGCCCATCTTCAGCATATCGGCGTTCTTTTTGAGCAGTTCGTTGGTCATGTTGGTCACGGCGCTCTGGGCCGCGGTGGCCTGGCGGGAGTGCTCCAGACCCAGGGCCAGCACCATCTGGCTCTTCCACAGGGGGATGGTATTCACCAGGGAGGACTGAATCTTCTCCAGCATCAGGGCGTCGTTGTTCTGGATCAGGCGGGTCTGGGGGCCCATCTGAATGGAGACCATGCGGGTCAGTTCCAGGTCATGGAGCTTCTTCTCAAAGCGGTTGCACATGTTGGCCATATCGTTATAGGCCTGAGCGTCCTCCTGGCTGCCGGTGGCGGCGGCCTTTTTCTTCAGCTCCTCCAGCTCTCCTGCGCGCACCTGCTGCAGGCGCTTCTTGCCCGCCAGGATATACATGGTCAGTTCCTTGTAGTACTTGGTGTTCAGATCGTACATCTGGTCCAGCATGGCCACATCCTTCATCAGGGTGACCTGATGCTTCTCCAGCATGGCGGCGATTTTGTCCACGTTGGTCTCGGCCTTGGAGTAGGCGATCTTCATCTCTTCCAGTTCGTCCTTCTTCTTCTGGAAGAAACCCAGGATACCGCCCTTCTTCTCCTCAGGCGTACCCACATGCTTGAGCTCCACCACCAGGGCGGAGAGGGCGTCACCCACCTCGCCCAGGTCCTTGGTCCGCACTGCGTTCAGGGCGTTCTCCGAAAAGGAGGCGATGTTCTTCTGGGCGGCGGCGCCGTACTGAAGGACCACGTTGGAGTCGGTGATGTCGATCTTCTGGGCAAAGTCGTCCACCATCTTCCGCTCGGCCTCGCTGAGGCGGCTCTCGTCCAGCTTGATGGCGTTGGCATCCCGCTCCTCCTGCGCCGCGGCCTCAGCGGCGGCGGGGGTGGGGTCCAGGGTCAGGGAGGGGGCCGCGGGTGCCTGGGCCGTAGCGGTATCCAGGTTGGGAGACAGGGTGAGCTCAGGCATCATATCATTGTTATCAGGCATGGTGATCGTCCTTTCTGTCCTCATTTATCTACTCTCAGTATTAAAGTGTATTTCAAATTACATTCCGGACTGCATTTGCTGACCGCTCAGCCCCTCTCCCGCCAGCATCTGCTCCAACACGGTGATGTCGGTGGAGATGTCCAGGGCCTCGTCCCCGAAGAGGGCGTCCAGCTGCCGGTCAAAGGCGGTGACGATGGTATCCATCATGGTCTCGATCTTGCCCATGGTCCCGTCGATATTGGTTCCCGACACCCCGGCGCTGTCCATGCGGTCATAGGCGTTGAGGAGCTTGAGGGTGGTGGGGAGGTAGTAGTTGAGGAATTTTCGGATCTGGGGCTTCTTTTCGGGATGGGCCACCACATAGTCGATGATCTTGCCGGTGACCTCCTCCAGATGGTCGATCTGGCGGGAGAGCTTCTCGTCCCGGATGGCTTCGTTCAGGCGGCGCATCTCGCCAAGGGCCTTCTCTTTCTCCTCCACCAGGGCGTCCAGCTCCGGATCGCCGGTCTTTTTGCTCTTTTTTGGGGCCGGCTCCTCCTTTCTCTCCTTTGCCGCCTTCGCTCCGGCGGGCTCCTGTTCTCCGGTCAGGATCACCCGGTCCTTCCAGATGGCGTATCTTCCCACAAGGTAGACCGCCAGCGACGCCGCGGCGGCCAGCACATAGTGCACCGGCCGGTACAGGGGCAGCAGCAGCGCCCAGGCCAGCCAGACCGCCCCCACGGCATAGATGGGGGCCACCGATTTTTTGATGATCCTTGCCATTCGCATTTCCTCCAAAAATGAGCCCATGTTTCCAGTTTATTTCATTGTACCTTTCCATGCCGGGAGTGTCAAGAACACGTTGACTTTGGTGGAAAAACTCATTATGATATAGATAATATGCCTTTACAGAGGATAAAATAAGGAACTTTCGCAACGGCCACGGCATTCTCCGCTTCCCCGGACGCGGAACACCATCCGCTGTGAAGACCGAGAGGGGAATCGCACATGCTCACGCTCAATGAATTCAAAGCCGCCCGCAGCGTTCTGTCGGGGGTCATCCTCAACACCAACCTGATCTACAGCCCGGCCCTGAGCAAATCCACGGGCAACAACATCTACATCAAGCCCGAGAACATGCAGTTCACCGGCGCCTACAAGATCCGGGGCGCCTATTATAAAATCAGCACCCTGTCGGAGGAGGAGCGCGCCCGGGGCCTCATCACCGCCTCCGCCGGCAACCACGCCCAGGGCGTGGCCTACGCCGCCCAGGCCGCCGGGGTCAAGGCCACCATCGTCATGCCCACCACCACACCTCTGGTGAAGGTCAACAACACCAAGGACTACGGCGCCGAGGTCATCCTCCACGGCGAGACCTTTGACGACGCCGCCGCCCTCTGCGCCAAGCTGGCCGAGGAACGCCAGCTCACCTATGTCCACCCCTTCAACGACCCGGCCATCGCCACCGGCCAGGGCACCATCTCCTATGAGATCTTCCAGGACCTGCCCGATGTGGACATCATCCTGGTCCCCATCGGCGGCGGCGGACTGGCCACCGGCGTGTCCACCCTGGCCAAGCTGCTCAACCCCAACGTCACCGTCATCGGTGTGGAGCCCGCCGGCGCCGCCAGCATGAAGGCCAGCCTGGAGGCCGGCCACGTGGTCACCCTGCCCACCATCAATACCATTGCCGACGGCGTGGCCGTCAAGACCCCCGGCGACAAGATCTTCCCCTACATTCAGAAGAACATCGACGACATCATCACCATCCATGACGACGAGCTGGTGGACGCCTTCCTGGACATGATGGAGCGGCACAAGATGATCGTGGAGAACGCGGGCCTCCTCCCCATCGCCGCCCTGCACCACCTCAACTGCAAGGGCAAGAACATCGTGCCCGTCCTCTCCGGCGGCAATATGGACGTGATCACCGTCTCCTCCCTGGTGCAGCACGGCCTCATCAACCGGGGCCGGGTGTTCACCTTCTCGGTGCTCCTGCCCGACCGCCCCGGCGAGCTGGTCCGGGTGGCCGAGATCGTGGCCCGGGAGAACGGCAACATCATCAAGCTGGAGCACAACCAGTTCGTCAACATCAACCGCCAGGCCGGCGTGGAACTGAAGGTCACCACCGAGGCCTTCGGCCATGCCCACAAGAACGCCATTCTGGACGCCTTCAAGGCCGCGGGGTACGACGCCCGTGTGGTGAACACCGTCCTGTAAGCTTTCTGCCGCCGGCCGCCGGCTGGCTGCCGGCGGCCGGTCATCTCAAGCGGCGCGCGGCCGGGTTCGGTCCGGCCGGGCCCCCGCGGGCCGGGGAGAGCCTCCGGCCGGCCCGCCGCGCGGACGGCATGCCATCCTGCCGCATGCCCTATCCTATGCCGCCCCACCGCCCGGGGTGCGCCCGGTGCTATTCCCCAGTGTAACAGAGATCGTTTACTTTTGGGTGAATAAATGATAAAATTTAGGTGAAAATTCCTGCGCTTTCCGCGGCCTGCGGGCGCAGGACGATTCTGAAAGGAACGGTGATCTCCGTGGTCAAGATCGCTCCCTCCATTCTCTCCGCCGACTTCGTCAATCTGGAGCGGGACATCAAGCGTGTCTCCTCCGCAGACTGGCTCCATGTAGATGTGATGGACGGCATGTTCGTCCCCAACATCACCATCGGCGTCCCGGTGGTCAAGTCCATCCGTAAATGCACCGACATGTTTCTGGACGTACACCTGATGATCGACAAACCTGTGCGCTATATCGAGGCTTTCGCCAAGGCGGGGGCCGACCTGCTCTCGGT
>JALEZN010000039.1 GCA_022772585.1 Clostridiales bacterium | reverse complement strand
AAAAGGAAGGTGCCTGAAATGGCTGATTACCGCGAGATGTGGAAGAGTCTGGACATGGATCTGGAGGTGCATGACCAGCTCTGTGAGGTGCTGCCCGGCATGTTCAGCGAGGTGTATCTCTCCCAGGAGAACCGGCCCGAGGCCATGGATTATTACAATTTCGTGATCGCGGAGATCCACGGCGTCCGCCCGGCGGAGCTCATCGAGCACCAGAAGAAGGGCGGGAAGGTCTTTGGCACCTTCTGCGTCTATGTGCCTGACGAGATCGTCTTTGCCGCCGATGCCATCGCCACCGGACTGTGCGGCGGCTCCCAGTTCTGGGTGCCCGGCGGCGAGAAGGTGCTGCCCGTCAACACCTGCCCCCTTATCAAGGCCAGCGTGGGCGCCCGGCTGGACCGGACCTGCCCCTTCTTCCGCATCGCTGATATGTACGTGGGTGAGACCACCTGCGACGGCAAGAAGAAGGCCTGGGAGATCCTGGGCGAGGATGTGCCTACTTACGTCATGCAGCTGCCCCAGATGAAGCGGGCCAAAGACATCGCCGCCTGGGCCGACGAGATCCGGGCGTTCAAGGACAAGGTGGAGGAGGTCACGGGCAATACCATCACCGCTGAAAAGCTCTCCGCCGCCATCAAGCTCATCAACGACAAGCGCCGCGCTCTGGCCCGGCTGTACGAGCTGCGGAAGAACGAGAAGCTGCCCATCAGCGGCAAGGACGCGCTGGTCATCTCCCAGATCGCCTTCTACGACGACCCCACCCGCTTTACCCAGATGACCAACAAGCTCTGCGATGAGCTGGATCAGCGGGTAAAGGACGGCGTGTCGGTGTTCCCGGCGGGCACCAAGCGCATCCTGCTCACCGGCACCCCCCTGGCCGTGCCCAACTGGAAGCTCCACCACATTATCGAGACCAGCGGCGGCGCTGTGGTGGCTGAGGAGATGTGTACCGGCACCCGCTATTTCGAGCGCCTGACCGACGAGAGCCAGACCACCCTGGACGGCCAGATCGACGCCCTGGCCCAGCGCTACATGGGTATCAACTGCGCCTGCTTCACCCCCAACACCGCCCGCATCGACGACATCCTGCGCCTGGTGGACGAGTATCACGCCGACGGCGTCATCGACGTGAATTTGAAGTTCTGTTCCCTGTACGACACCGAGGGCTACAGCGTGGAGCGGGCCCTGAAGGAGAAGGGCATCCCCGTTCTGGGGCTGGAGACCGACTATACCGACACCGACGCCGGCCAGCTGCGCACCCGCATCGGCGCTTTCCTGGAGATCCTGGGCGAGTAAGATGGAACAGCAGGAGCGCAGGATGCTCGGCTACGTGCTCTTTCCCAACCACACCGAGGCCATGCGGCTTTATGACCGGCTCAAGCGGGAGAAGGTGCGCTGTACCATGGCTCCCACTCCCCGGGAGTGCAGCGTGTGCTGCGGCGTATCGGTCCGGCTGGAGCAGGTGGCAGATATCCCCCGGGTGGAGGAGTATGCCCGGCAGGAGGGTGTGACAGTGGACCGGATCGAACAGCTCCCCGTGCCGGGGAAGAGCATCTGGTAAATTTGCCTGAAACGGCAGCGGCCGCCCCGTCCATATGGACGGGGCGGCCTTTTATGGTAAAATAGCTTCACTTAGCGAGCCGTCGCGCCAGCGGCGGGGAGATTAGTGAAGCTTGTGCCCGTGGCAGAATGGAGAAAAAACAGCGGAGGGAAAATGGAATGCCGCCCCTTCTCCGTCTAATGGGCAGAAAGGGGGGAGGACGCCTTGAAGGAACAGGAATTCGTGGAGCGGCTGGAGGTGCTGAAGGCCCGCCTCTACCGCACGGCCCTGCTCTATCTGGGCGGGGAGGCGGCCGCCCTGGACGCGGTGGACGAGGCGGTGTACCGGGGGCTGGTCTCCTGCGGCCGGCTGCGGCAGGAGGAGTTTTTCACCACATGGATCACCCGCATCCTTATCAACGTGTGCAACGATGAGCTGCGCCGGCGCAGGCGGGAGATCGCGGTGGAGGAGCTGCCTGAGACGGCGGCGGAGGCCTTCGACGCCCTGCCCCTGCGGGACGCGGTGGCCCGCCTGCCCCGGGAGCTGCGGGCGGTGGTGGTACTGCGGTACTTCTCGGGCTATACCCTGGAGGAGACCGCCCGGGCGCTGAAGACCCCGGTGGGCACGGTGTCCACCCGGCAGAGGAAAGCGCTGGCCCTGCTTCGGCTGGAGCTGGCTGACGGAGAGGAGGTTTGACCATGGATCGCAAACAGGAATATGAAGCGCTGCTGCAGGCGCTGGAGGAGACCCCTCCCGCCCTGGAGTATACCGTGCAGCGGGCCCGGGCACGGAAAAAGCGCCGCCGGGCCGGGCGCATCCTGGGCATCCCGGCGGCCAGCCTGGCAGGCGTGTTCACGGCCTTCGTGGTGCTGGTGAACACCTCCATGCCCTTTGCCATGGCCTGCGGGAATATCCCGGGCCTCAGGGAGCTGACCGCCGCTGTGGCCCTCTCCCCCAGCCTGAAGGAGGCGGTGGAGCACGACTACGCCCAGTATATCGGCCAGTCCCAGACCAACAACGGCATCACCCTGGAGCTGGCCTATCTGATTCTGGACCCGGCACAGATGAACTTCTTCCTGAAGGTCACGGGACCGGAGGAATACGATATGTACGAGATCCGGGCGAAGTTTGAGGACGCGGATGGGGGCGAGCTCACAGGCTACGGCAGCATCATGAACAGCTTCGGACCGGGCGAGCTGACCAACGCCGTGTCCCTCCACATCAGCGACGACAGCTTCCGCTTCCCCGAGCGGATGCGCATGACCTGCCAGGTGGCCGGATGGGACAATACCCCCGAGCCGGGCCGGGCCCCCGAGGCGGAGCCGGGCGGGGAGGAATACGACCCCCGGGACGAGTGGAAGCCCCAGGCCACATTCACCTTCGAGCTCTCTCTGGACACCAGCCGCCTCAATGACTGCGTGAGCATCCCGGCGGGGGACTGGGTGGAGGTGGACGGGCAGAAGCTCCGCTTCTCTCTGGACAGTTATATTACCCACGGCCGCCTGACGGTGGAGGAGCACCCGGACAACACCGCCTCTCTGAAAGGACTGGACTTCTATCTGGAGGGCGAGAAGGGCTGGCGGTACGAGAATACCCCCTCCAACGGCCTGAGTGCCCTGGGCACCTCTTATGTGTGCGACACCACCTATTATGACCGGCCGGAGCACGTCACCGCCTGCCTGCGCAGTGTCACGTGGCTGGAGGAAGGCCGGGAGTTCGTGACGGTGGACCTGGAGCGGGGCGTCGCCCTGGAAGAGCTGCCCTGGGGGGTGCAGTTCTTCACCCACCGGGATGGGGAGGATATGGAGATCGCCCTGGCCGCCCCCTATCGGCCGGGCAAGCCGAACTGCTGCTATCAGGTGGCCTCGTGGGACTACCGGGATCCGGAGGGCGGTGAGCACCGGCTCAGCAGCTCGGGCACCTTGACCGGCGGCTATCTGCCCTGGGACGCGCCGGAGGAGGAGCGGCGGCGGGTGGAGGGCTTCACCGAGTGCCTGACCCTGCCGGACTACCCCTGGGATACGGTGGAGCTGGGGATGAGCTTTTCCCGCCACACGACCTTTGAAGCACCTGTGCGCATCCACCTGACCTGAACAGTATTAAAAATAAGAAATGGCCGCCCTGACCGGCGGCCATTTCTGCGTGAAAGAGGGAAAATACAGCGGGAGAAACAGGCTCAGGCCTGCAGATCTCCCTCCAGCACCATCTGCTTATATTCCAGAAAACGAAAGCCCAGCCGCTCATAGAGCCGGATGGCGTCCCGGTTGCTGTCGGTGACCTCCAGCCGGATGCGGAGGTGGTGGGGGTAGTTCTCCTTGATCCAGCGAAAGACCCGGGTGCCGTAACCCTTGCCCCGGCACTGGGGGGTGAAGTACATCTCCTCAAAAAAGACGCAGCGTCCCCCCACCTCGCCGGAGTAACACTCAGTCACATAGGCGTAGCCCACGGCCTGGCCGTCCTCGGCCAGGACCAGGCCCCGCAGCAGGGGCTCGTCCGGGTCCACGGCGGCGCGGAAGGTCCGCTCCAGCACGGCGGGGTCCACCTCGTGCTCCACGGCGGGGCTGTGGTAAAAGGTCTCCACCATGGGCATGACGGCGTCACGGTCGGCGGCGGTCATGGGTCTGATCTCAAACATGTCTGGTTCCTCCTGTTTTTCGTGGTGTGCCCTGATCTGATGAGGGCGTGGTCAGTTGAAGATGTCGGCCTGCTCCCGGAAGAGGCGGGCCACCTGCTCCCGCAGGGGAGCGTGCTCCGGCCGCTCCAGCCCCGGGTCCCGGGACAGCAGGGCCTGGGCGGCCTCCTGTGCCTCCTTCAGCACCCGGGTGTCCCCGGCCAGGTCGGCGATGCGGAGCTGGGGCAGGCCATGCTGGCGGCGGCCGAAGAAATCGCCGGGGCCCCGGAGTTTCAGGTCCTCCTCGGCGATGCGGAAGCCGTCGGTGGTGTCGGTGAGCACCTTCAGCCGGGCGCGGGTCTCGGGATTCCGGTTGGCAGTGACCAGCACGCAGTAGGACTGGTGCTTTCCCCGTCCCACCCGGCCCCGGAGCTGGTGGAGCTGGGAGAGGCCGAAGCGGTCGGCGTTCTCCACGATGATGAGGGAGGCGTTTGGCACGTCCACCCCCACCTCGATGACGGTGGTGGACACCAGCACCTGGGTCTCTCCGGCGGCGAAGGCGGCCATGGCGGCCTCCTTGTCCCGGGGCTTGAGCTTTCCGTGGACGAAGCCCACCCGCAGGTCGGGGAAGATATGCTCCCGCAGCTCCCGGGCGTAGGCGGTGACTGCCTTCAGATCGGCAAAGCCGGGGGTTTCTCCGGGGGCCTCCTCCGCCGGGGCGTCCTCCACCGCGGGGCAGACGATGTAGACCTGGCGGCCCAGCTCCACCTGTTTTCGGACGAAGCCGTACATCCGCTGCCGCTTGTCCTCTCCCACCAGAAAGGTCTCCACCGGCGTGCGGCCGGGGGGAAGCTGGTCGATGACGCTCACGTCCAGGTCGCCGTAGATGATGAGGGCCAGCGTGCGGGGGATGGGGGTGGCCGACATGACCAGTACGTGGGGGGAGAGCCGGGCGCCCCCGTCCCCGGCCCCTCCCTTGGCTGCCAGGGCCGCCCGCTGGGCCACGCCGAAACGGTGCTGCTCATCGGTGACCACCAGGCCCAGCCGGGCGAAGTCCACCCCCTCGGAGAGAAGGGCGTGGGTACCGATGAGCAGGTCGATCTCCCCGGCAGCCAGGGCGGTGCGGAGGGAGCGCTTTTCTCCCGGGCGCATGGACCCGGTGAGGAGCCCCAGACGCATCCCGGCGGGGGCAAGAAGGGACGAGAGGGTGCGGAAGTGCTGCTCGGCCAAAATCTCGGTGGGGGCCATCAGGGCGGACTGCCACCCGGACCTCCAGGCCAGGAAGCAGCAGGCCGCCGCCGCCATGGTCTTGCCCGAGCCAACGTCCCCCTGAACCAGCCGGTTCATGGGGCGGCCGGAGGCGCAGTCGGCAGCGGCCTCGGCGATGGCCTTTTTCTGTGCCCCGGTGAGCCGGAAGGGGGGCAGGGCGTAAAAGGGCTCCAGGTCCTGAACGCGGAACACCGGGCCCTCTCCCAGGTCCCGCCGGGCGCGGAGGAGGGAGAGACCGCAGGAGAGGCAGAAGAGCTCCTCAAAAATGAGCCGCCGCCGGGCCAGATCCAGCGCGGTCTCGTCGGCGGGAAAGTGGATGTTCCGGTAGGAGAACTCGGCCGCCGCCAGGGCGTGGTCCCGCCGTACCGGGGCGGGCAGGATCTCGGGCATGTCCCCGGCGCATTCCTCCACGCAGCGGAGGGTCAGCCCGGCCAGACGGTTGTTGGAGATGCCCGCCGTCAGGGGATAGACCGGCATGATGCGCCCGGTGAACCGGGCTCGGTCCTCCGGCTCAAAGACCGGGTTGTTCATCTGCCGGCGCTGGCCGAAGCCGGTGACGGCGCCGTAGAAGATATAGGTCTCGCCGGGAATCAGGGCGTTTTTCACATAGCTCTGGTTGAAGAAGGTCACGTCCATGGCCCCCGAGGCGTCCACCGCCCGGACCTTGGTCAATTCCAGGCCCTTGCGGATGTAGGACACCCGGGGCGTGTCTGCCACCATGGCGGCCACGCACACCGGCTGTCCCTCAGGTGCCTGGCGGATGGCGGTACGCGTCCGCCGGTCCTCATAGTCCCGGGGAAAGTAGCGCAGCAGGTCCTCCACCGTGGAAAGGCCCAGCTTGCCCAGGCCCCTGGCCCGGGCCTCGCCGATGCCGGGCAGGGCCTGTACCCCGTCCTGCAGCGTCAATCCCATGGCGCTCCCTCCTTTCCTGCGGCGTTTTGATACAGTTTAGCACAGATCGGATGGCCGGGCAACTCCCGGCCGGCGCCTGACAGCTGTCAAGCTGCCGGTAACAGAATACGGAGCACCAATAAAAAGCGCACGGACTGGTTCCGTGCGCTTTTTATGCTCGTTATGTTCAAAAATGGGGATCAAAACGGATGAGGTCACTTGGTCACGGTGACCTTGTTGAGGCCCGCGGGAGAGTCGGGATTCAGGCCTTTGGAGAGGGAGAGGGCGCAGCAGAAGGACTGGATCACGGGGACGGCGGCAAGGGCGCCCCACAGTCCCTCGCAGCGGTCGGGCAGCAGGATATGGCTGGGCTGGCGCGCAGCCAGCTCCTGCCGGTTGGTCACCAGCAGGATGGGAGCGCCGACAGCCTCCATCCGGTCGATGAGCTGAACCATGTCGTCGTTGGTGCTGCGGTCAAACGCGAGGAGCAGGGCGGGTACTGAGGGATCGACCATGGCGATGGGGCCATGGAGGAAATTGCTGGCGGGGAAGGCATGTGCACGTACCGCGCAGGTCTCCTGGCATTTCAGAGCCCGCTCCTGGGCGATGGGGTAGGAATTGCCTCTGGCGAGGACGACGCAGTCGGTCATAGAGGAGAAGCGCTCCGCCAGAGCGGCCGCGGCGCCGGTAAGGTTCAGGCCGTCGGAGAAAATGTCCTCCGCATGGGCGAGCAGAGAAAAGAGGCTGTCATTTTGGGAGAGATGGGCGGCGACGGCCAGGACCAGGCTCAGCTGGGAAGCGAAGCTCTTGGTGGCGGAAACGCTCTTTTCCTCACCGGAGCAGCAGTCCAGACAGATCTGGGAGAGAGAGGCCAGGCGGGAGGAAGCAGAGTTGGTGATGGCAGCGGCGATACCGCCGCAGTCCCGGCCCCGGGCCGCGATCCCGCAGACGTCCAGGCCCTCGCCGGATTGAGAAATGCCGATAACCAGGGAGTGAGAGAGATCCAGTTTGCCGGCGTACTTGGTGACTACGGACGGCTCCGCGATGGCGGTGGGAAAGCCGACGAATTCCTCAAACAGGTACTTTGCGAACGCGGCCGCATGCAGGCTGGTCCCGCGGGCGGCCAGGACGATGCTGGAGGGCTGCGCTTTTTGTACAAGTGAGGACAGGGCGAGCAGCGCCTCCCGGTTCTCTTCCAGGCAGCGCACGGCCGCGTGGGCACATTCCCGAAGCTCCTGAAACATATAGGTCTCTTCCATAATCATATATGATTCCCCTTTTCGTATCATGATATACGTGCCGGATGGAAGCCAGTTTACCCGTTCGAGAAAGGTTTTTCAATTCTTTTTTGAATAAGTAAAAAATTTGCCACAACGTTTTTTGCCAATGGAAGATAGTCATATGTTATCCACGTTTTAAAAGTTTATTCAAAACGATATACTTTTTCATGAAAGAACAGGAGAAATATAGCGAAAATAACAAAAGGGCGGGGGAGGATAACGCAACAGACCAACAGTAAGGTGATTTTGATCCAGATCAAGAATTCCCACAAAAGGGGCGATGTTATGAACGGTAAGATCGCATCCAAGGGTATGGCATTTGCTGCGGCCTGCCTCATTTGCGAACCGGAAATCAGGATAGAGCAGCAAAAGACGGGGAACCCCCAAAGAGAGCTTGAACGTTTTCGGGCGGCACAGGCGCGCTGCGCGGTCCGGCTGGAGGAGCTGATCGGGGAAGCGGAACAGCGGGAGAACCGTGAGGCCGGCGAGATCCTGGATTTCCAGCTCCTGATGCTGGAAGACACGGATTACCTGGGAAAGATCGAACAGAAAATACTCAGGGAGCATTGGGGCTGCGAATATGCGGTGGATGAGGCATCAAAGTCCTATCAGCAGTACCTGCGCAGCCTGACAGACAATCCCTATCTGCGGGAAAGAGCCACGGATGTAGGCGATCTGAGCAAGCGGCTGATATGCGAGCTGCTGGGGATAGATGACAGCATTCCGGAACCGGAAGGGCCTTATATCGTGGTGGCGGAGGATCTCACGCCGTCTCAGGTAACGGAGCTGGATGACCGGAAGCTGAAAGGGATCATTCTGGAAAAGGGAGCGCTGGCCGCCCATGCGGTCATTATTGCCAAATCGCGGGGGATCCCATGCCTGATCAATGTAAGCGGCGTGACCGGGCAGGTCAGGAACGGGCAGGACCTCCTGCTGGACTGCTTTAAGGGACGGTTGATCGTGGAGCCGGACGAGAATGAGATTTTGGACTACCGGCGCTACAGCGAAGAGCAGCAAAGGGAAGCAAAGCTTCTGGAGGCGTACCGGCAGCGAAGGACCGAGACCACAGACGGGTTTGGCATGAAAGTCTTTGCCAACATCACCTCATGCCAGGAGACAGAAGAATTGGTACGGCAGGGAGGCGAGGGAGTGGGGCTCTTCCGCACGGAACTGCTGTATATGGAGAAGTCCAGTGCCCCGCCGTCGGAGGCGGCCCAATATGAGGTCTATAAAAAAGCGGCGCAGACCCTGGAAGGCAGGCTCCTCATCATTCGGACGCTGGATGTGGGCGGGGATAAAAAGATCCCCTACCTGGATATCCCGCCGGAGGACAACCCTTTCCTGGGTTACCGGGCCATCCGCTATTGCCTGGAGCATGAGGACCTTTTCCGGGAGCAGCTCTCGGCGATCCTGCGGGCCAGCGCGTACGGGACGGTGGCCGTCATGTTCCCGATGATCTCCACACAGGACGAGATCATGGCTGCGAAAGGGATCCTGGACAGTGTCAAGGCGGAGCTGAGCGAAAAGGGGATCGCGTTTGATCCGGCCATCAAGGTCGGCATGATGGTGGAGACCCCGGCGGCGGCCCTGGATGCCCGGCGCTTTGCGGGCCTGGTGGATTTCTTCAGCATTGGAACGAATGATCTGACACAGTACCTGTTTGCGGCGGACCGGATGAACGACAGAGTGAGTCATCTCAATTCCTATTTTCAGCCGGGGCTGCTGCGCTGTGTCAACCACATCGTAAGCAGCGCCCATGCGGCGGGGATCGAGGTGGATATTTGCGGGCAGGCTGGCGAGCTCCAGGAGCTGATCCCCGTGTGGATCGGTATGGGTGTGGACGGCCTCAGCGTCAGTATCCCGATGATCACCCGTGTACGGCGTACGATCTGTGAGGCGAGCAAGGCGGAGTGTGAACGCCTGCTTTCTCAAATTTTGAACCTGGACACCGAAGCGGAGGCGCGCGAAGCGCTTGCTGCCGGCCGTGCCTGAGAAAGGAGGGGGAAAGTTTGATTACAAGAGAATTGGAGGTACAGAATGAGCTGGGGATCCACGCACGGGTAGCCAGCCGCATTGTGCGGGAGGCAAGACACTTTGAAAGCAGTATAGTAGTTCGAAAAGAGGGAGAAACGTACGATTTTAAAAATATCACAGGAGTGATCACGGTCAACGCCCAAAAGGGCGCGGTTCTTACTGTGGAGTTTGACGGCGCCGATGAGCAGGAAGCGAGCGATGCGTTCGCGGCTCTGTTTGCCAACAAATTTGGAGAGCGGTAAGGAGTGAAGGATATGGATTATATGGAAGTAGCGATGGGATTGATCGCCAAAGCCGGTGATTCCAGAGGCTATTGCATGGAAGCCATAGACGCGGCCCGGGAGGGGAATCTGGAAGAAGCGCGTGCCTGCCTGGAAAAGGCTGCGGATGGTATGGTGGAGGCACATGGTATCCAGACCCAGCTCATCCGGAGCGAGATGACCGGAGCGGGGCAGGACGTATCCCTGCTTATGGTCCACGCACAGGACCATCTGAATCTGGCGCTGATTATGCGGGATATCGCGGAGGAGTTCATCGCTGTGTATGAGCGCCTGCGTCGTTTGGAGGGAACATCATGCTGACAATTACGCTGATCTGCAACCTTGGCATGTCTACCAGCATGTTGGTGGATAAGATGGCGGACTACGCAAAGGGAAAGGGAATCGAGGCCGATATCGAGGCCAGAGCGTTCCAGCGGGTGGAGGACCGTATCCATGATACGGACATTCTGCTGGTGGGTCCCCAGGTCCGGCATTTGACCAAAAAGTTCGAGGCCCAGTATGGAGACGAGATCCCTGTGATCCAGACGATGAACATGTCTGATTATGCGCTGGTGAAGGTCGATAAGATTTTTGACCAGGCATACGGAGAATACCAGGAGAAAACAAAAAAGTGAGGAGGAGATAAGTAATGAAAAAGCAAGCGACAAGTAAGCCGAAAAGCGGCGGCCTGATGGCGTTCATGGAGGACAAATTCCTGCCGGTGGCGACCAGGATCGGCGGACAGCGCCACCTGCTGGCGCTGCGTGATGGTATCGTTATGTCCATGCCTCTGCTGATCCTGGGCGCTTTCTCCATGATCATTGCGGAGTTCCCTCTGGAAGCCTTTACAAACTTCATGGCCAGCATCCTGGGTGAGAACTGGAACGCCTTCGAGGGCGTTATCATGAACGGCACCTATGGCATCGCCGCCATTGTGGCCTGCTTCGGCGTGGCCAGCTCTCTGGTCAACAGCTATGAGCTGGACGGCACTCCGGCGGGCATCATCAGTATGTCGGCGCTCTTCATCATCGTGGTGCCCTCTGTGTTCCAGGACGGTGAGGAAGCAGTGGAGGCGTGGGTGGCCGGTTCCTTTGACCCGGCGCTCCTGTTCACCGCTCTGCTTACCGCTTTGATCGTGGGTGAGATCTATCGCCTGCTGGTCCAGAAGAACTTCACCATCAAGCTGCCCGCGTCGGTGCCCAAAGCGGTCTCCCGCCAGTTCACCGCCCTGCTGCCCGGTGCGGTGATCATCATCGTATTCACCGCGCTGCGCCTGATCTTCGCCATTACGCCCTGGGCCAGCTTCCCCGAGTTCGTGAACGTCATCATCTCCACTCCCCTGCGCCACCTGGGCACTTCCTATGTGGGCACGCTGCTGGTCTGCTTCTTTGAGCACCTGCTGTGGTCCTTTGGCCTGCACGGCTCCGCCATCATCGTATTCCCCATCTTTGAGCCCCTGTGGCTGATGAACATGGCTGAAAACATCAGCGCCGGCGCCCACAACATCGTGACCTTCACCTTCTATGAGAACGGCGTCTGGATGGGCGGCTCCGGTGCTACCCTGCCCGTGGTTATCTACATGCTCCTGTTCGCCAAGTCCAAGCTGCTCAAGGACGTGGGCAAGATCGGCATTGCCCCCGGCCTGTTCAACATCAACGAGCCTGTGACCTTCGGCCTGCCCATCGTTCTCAACCCCGTGCTGATGATCCCCTACATCCTGGCTCCCATGGCGGCCATGACCGTGCAGTACCTGGGAACGGCGATCGGCCTGTTCCCGCTGTGCAACAACATGGTGCCCTGGACGACGCCTGTTCTCATCAGCGGCTTCCTGACCACCGGCAGCATTATGGGCGTGGTGGCCCAGCTGTGTGGTCTGGCCGTTTCCTTCCTGATCTGGCTGCCCTTCATCACGGCGTATGACCGCAAGAATTACCAGATGGAGCTGGAGGCAGCCGGCAAGTAATTTCCTTCCGGAACAGAAAGGTTGGATAGCAGAATGGGGTTTCTAGGAATCGAATTTGCAGCGGCAGCGCCCTATTACCGGAGAAAACGGTTTATCGCGTTCCTTATTGACCTGATACTGGTGATCGTGCTCTGGTTTTTGGCCTACCAGATCGTCGGGAAGCCGGATTTCTTCGCGGTCAAAGAGGCGATGGACGCGGCGGAGGCCCTCCCGGCGGAGAGCCAGCAGGAGGCAATGACCGCTGTCTTCCAGCGCTTTGACGAGGCCTTCCAGTTTGGGTTGATCCTGTGGTTTGCTTACGAGGTGCTTACGACGCTCCTGTTTAACGGACGCACGCCGGGCAAGCTGCTTGTGGGGCTGCAGATCGTACCGATGAACCCAGGCCGGAACCGGGTCCTTCACTGTGCGCTTCTGATCGTACGCAGTGCGGTGAAGATGCTGTCCATGTATCTGCTCCAGGGGTTCCCATTCATCATCTGCGCACTGACCGTACTTACCAACAGTGACCGCAGCGGTTTCGATATGTTCGTCAAAACAAGAGTGGCGGAAAAGAAGCCGGCCTTGGGAACAGGAAAAAAGCCTTAACAGGACTGAAGAATGGCCCGTACCATGGACGGCCACTCCATGGTGCGGGCGTTCAGCAAACAAAATCAAGCGGATAAGGAGGGTTCGATACTGATGCGAAACAAGCAAATGAGAAAACGGGCACTCAGCATACTTCTCAGCGTATCAATGGCACTGTCCCTGCTTCCGGCCACTGCGATCTCCGCGTTTGCAGCCGAGCCGGAAGACGACCTCGAGGCCCAGGTGAGCGAGGCCGCCGCGGTATCTGTGGATCATTATGAGGAAAAACTGACCGAGTGGAAGATCGCCCCCAGCGCCGCCGGCACCCAAACCGGCCTGTCTGCCATCGACGACTGGAACGTGGATGCGGCCGATACCTCTGAGTGGATCGACGCGGCCGTTCCCGGCACCGTCCTGGGCAACCTGCTGGACGCGGGTATCTATGACGACCTGTTTGAGGAGGACAACGACGGGGAGAAGAACGTGTTCTTCTCGGACAATATGTCCAGGATCCCCATGTCCGATTTCGACGAGCCCTGGTGGTACAATACCCAGTTCACCCTGCCTGAGCTGGAAGACGGCGAGCACGTCAACATCAATTTCCAGGGCATCAGCTATACCGGCGAGATCTATGTCAACGGACATAAGCTCAGCAATGAGAATATTACGGTCACCTCCGACCAGGAGCTGCAGGATGACCTGTCCATCCTCGGCACCGGCGAAGGCTATGCCGATCCTGACAGCCAGACACCGGAGGCGAGCAGCCTGACTCCCTATCCCAACAGCGTGGACTTTGAGGAGTACAACAGCCTGTTCCTGGGCTCCTTCCGGCACTACGATGTGGATATCACCGATTTTGTGAATAAAGACGGCTCTCCCAACGACATCAAGGTCAAGGTCTACCGTCCTCTCTACAAGTCGGATACCAAGGATAATGCCACTTCGGGCGATTTCACCTCCTTCTGGGTGGACTGGAATCCCCAGCCCGCTGACAGCAACATGGGCCTGACCGGCAATGTCATCGTCAGCGTGTCCGGCGCCGTGCGCCTGTCCAATCCGGCCGTGGCCGCTCAGGTGAGCGAGGAGCTGGACAGCGCCGAGCTGACCTTCTATGTGGACCTGAACAACATGACCGACCGCGTTGTCCGCGGCGTGCTGACCGGCGTCATTGAGGCCCCCGACGGCACCGTGGTGGACACTGTGAGCAAGGGCGTAGCGGTCAGTGCCAACGCCTACTGCCAGGAGGCGGCCATCTCCTATACTCTGGAGGATCCGGAGCTGTGGTGGCCCAACCAGTATGGCGAGCAGCCCCTCTACACCATGCACTACACCTTTACCGTGGGCGGCGCTGCCAACGATAATCTGGACCACCGCTTCGGCGTGCGTGAGATCACCGCTGAGATCAATACCTCCGAAAAGGCCAGCGGCAGCAACAACTACATGATGCAGATCTACGTCAACCACCAGCCCATCGTGCTCAAGGGCGGCGGCTACTGCCCCACCGATCTGTATCTGCGCCATTCCGAGCGTTCCAACCAGGCTGTGGTGGACTACCTGAAGTACATGGGCATGAATATGATCCGTGACGAGGGCAAGTTCTTCGACAACGACCTGCTGGACCTGCTGGACGAGAACGGCATCCTGCTGATGACCGGCTGGTGCTGCTGCGACCGGCACCAGAACTCCGGCGTCTGGACCAAGGCGGAGCGCTTTGTGGCCTATGAGGGCCTTTACTCCCAGCTGCGCAACGCCCGCAGCCATGCCAGCATGGCGGTGTGGTTCAACGGCAGCGACCGTCCTCCCACGGAGATGGTGGAGTATAAGTATCTGGAGATCGAGGGCAAGCTGCATTGGACCGAGATGGGCGCCATCTCCTCCAACGGCTCCGCTGTGAAGTCCGACTATACCGGCATCTACAGCGGCATGCACATGGACGCCACCTATGATTCCCAGACCCCCAACTTCTATTATACCGACGCGGCCGGCAACTTCGGCTTCGTGTCTGAGGGCGGCGGCGGCGCCGGTATCCCCAGCCTGGAGACCATCAAGAGGGTCATCCCGGAGGAGAACCTTTGGCCCTACAACGTGGGCGAGAACGCCAACGTCTGGAACTACCACGCCTCCCGCCAGAACTTCAACCAGTTCAACCAGATCACTTCTCTCATCGACAATACTTACGGCGCCTCCAACTCCCTGGAGGAGTATGTGGCCCGCGCCCAGCTCTTCGACTACGACACCCAGCGCGCCCAGTACGAGGCGCTGAGCATGTACCGCTTCGTCAGCACCTCCGGTCTGGTGAACTGGATGCTCAACAACGCCTGGCCCATCTTCTACTGGAACCAGTTCGACTACTATCTGAATCCCCACGGTTCCACCTACGGCGTGGCCAAGGCCAATGAGCCGGTCCACATCATGTATGATACCTACAACAAGCAGGTGTGCGTCATCAACAACACCCTGGAGGACTACAGCGATCTGACCGCCACCCTGTCTGTCTACGACATCAACGGCAATCTGATCAGCAGCCAGCTCTCCAAGACCTTTGACCTGGAGCCCGTAGGCGCTTCCGAGCCCGTGGACGGCCCCAGAGGCGAGATTACTGACGCCAAGATCGGCTTTGACACCGACGAGGACGGCAACCTGGTGGATGCCACCTATCAGATCAACGGCAAGATCGAGGAGTCCTACGGCATCGAGAACGTCTGGAGCTATGATGATATCATGGGCGCTCTGACCAGCCCCACCTCTGACGTGTACTTCCTGCGTCTGGAGCTGAAGGACGCCTCCGGCAAGGTCATCAGCTACAACGCCTATGCCGAGCCCATGCGCAGCGACGTTGCCGGCGCCCGCCACAGCTGGTCCCGCTCCGCCGTGTTCCAGACGGCCGACCTGACCCAGCTCAACCAGCTGCCCGCAGTGGAGCTGAAGATCTCCCAGACCTCTTCCTCCACCGTGAACGGCAAGGTCATCCAGACCCTGAGCCTCACCAACTCCACCGATCACGTGGCCTACGGCGTGGAGCTCAAGGCCTATACCAACGCCTCCAAGACCGACCTGGTGGCCCCCGTGATCTACAGCGACAACCTGATCACCCTGTTCCCCGGTGAGACCCGTGTGATCACCGTGACCCACAACACCGAGGATCTGCGCGGCAACGCCACCATCGGCGTGAGCTGCTACAACAACCTGGTGGCCAGCGGCTCCGCACGGGACGCGGCCAACATCTACAGCGGTGTTGACGTGCTCAATAAGGGAACCAATAACCTGGCCCGCGATGCGGCGGTCACTGCCGAGGGCTTTACCGGCAGCAAGCCTGAAAGTGCCACTGCCGTGACCGATGCGGCCAAGACGGCGGCCCTGAACGGCAAGACTTTTGTGGATTCCAACCTGTATACGAACTATGAGCCCACCGGAGAGGGCAGCTTTATCATCGATCTGGGCTCTGTCCAGAGCTTTGACCGGGTCATGCTCCGCTGGGTGCGCTCCACGAACACCATCAACAACCGGCCCGACCATGTGAAGCTGGAAGTCAGCAGCGATGGTCTGGACTATGCGGTCCTGGTGGAAGACTACGACAACACCGGTGCGGGCTCCACGATGACCAACATCGTTCTGGACGACACCGCCACCGGCCGCTACCTCCGCGTCACGCCCAGCGGCCACCGGCAGATGTCCGAGGCCGTGGGCCTGGTGTCCGGCCAGTATCCCTTTACCTCCAAGCCCATGGGCGGCGGTATTGCCACTGTGAACGCCGCGACCAAGTATACCTGCACCGGCGTGGAAGTCTATGCCTTCCGCAGCGCCGCCTTCCTGGACCTGCACGGCGAGGGTAAGGTCACGGTGGCCGGCAAGGATTACACCGGCGATATGAACGCCAACCAGCGTGTGGCCCTGGCCGATACCGACGGCACGCTCACCCTCACCGTGGTTCCCGCCGACCCGTCTGCCGCCGTTAAGGTCCTGCAGGACGGCGCGGACATCACCGACGCTCTGGTGGAAGGCGTTCTGACCCTGAGCGACGTGACGGCCGATACCACTATCTCCGTGCGCTTTGGCAGCTGCACCGTGACCTTTGCGAGCAATGGCGGCTCTGACGTGGAGCCCATTGTTGCCGAGGCCGGCGCCACCATCGCCAAGCCCGCCGATCCCACCCGCACCGGCTATGCCTTCGGCGGCTGGTATCGGGACAGCGAGCTGACCGTTCCCTGGAACTTCGGCAGAGATACTGTCTCCGGCTCCATGACCCTCTATGCCAAGTGGACCGAGGTCAGCCAGAGCGACAGCGATTTCTCCCAGAAGCTGACCGAGTGGAAGATCGCTCCCACTGCCGGAAATACCCACACCTACCTGCCCGCCCTGAAGAACGACGCCGCGGTGGCGGATCCCGCCTTCAAGACGGATAACTGGGTCGACGCGGTGGTCCCCGGCACCGTCCTGGGCAATCTGCTGGACGCCGGTATCTATGACGATCTCTTTGAGGACAACAATGACGGCGAGAAGGACGTGTTCTTCTCCAACAACATCTCCAAGATCCCCTATCTGGACTTCAATGAGCCCTGGTGGTACAGCACCAGCTTTACCCTGCCCGCCGACCAGGCCGGGAAGTCCGTCAACCTGAACTTCCAGGGCATCAGCTACATGGCCGAGATCTATGTCAACGGTCAGAAGCTGAGCAACGAGAACATCACCGTGACCGATGTGAACGATCTGCGTGACGATCTGGCCGCCCTGGATAAGGGTACCGGATATGTGGATCCCACTCCCTCCAAGTCCAATCCGGCGGCCGGCACCCTGGCGGCGCTGGGCTACTGCAACGACGCGGCCGATCAGGCCGAGCTGTATGAGCAGTACAAGGATGAGTTCATCGGCAGCTTCCGCCACTATGACCTGGACATCACTGACTATGTGACGGCCGGCGAGACCGTCAACATCAAGGTCAAGGTGACAAAGCCGGTCTACAAGAACGACCTCACCGCCTTCTGGGTGGACTGGAACCCCGAGCCCCCCGACAACAACATGGGCCTGACCGGTACCGTGACCGTGAGCACCTCCGGTGCCGTCCGCCTGTCCAACCCCGCTGTGGCGGCCAAGGTGAGCGAGGACCTGAAGAAGGCCGACCTGACCTTCTATGTGGACGCCAACAACATGACCGACGCGGATGTGACCGGCAAGCTGACCGGTATCATCCGTGATCCCGACGGCAACGTCGTCACCACCATCAGCAAGAGCGACGTGACCGTCAAGGCCAGCGCCTACTGCCAGGAGATCGCCGTCACCTGCAGCGTGAACGATCCTCAGCTGTGGTGGCCCTACCTCTCCGGCGATCAGCCCCTGTATACCGTCGATTACACCTTTGAGGTGGACAGCGCCTCCAGCGACACGCTGCACCACCGCTTCGGCATCCGCGAGATCGACGCCCGGATCAATGTCTCCGCCATGGCGGACAGCACCGATCCCGATGAGCTGGGCGATGAGCAGATGCTCCAGATCTACGTCAACCACCAGCCCGTGATGCTGCGCGGCGGCGGCTACTGCCCCACCGACCTCTTCCTGCGTCACGACCAGGCCACCAATGAGGCTGTGGTGGACTACCTGAAGTACATGGGCATGAACATGATCCGCGACGAGGGCAAGTTCTTCGACAACGACCTGCTGGACCTGCTGGACGAGAACGGTATCCTGCTGATGACCGGCTGGTGCTGCTGCGACCAGTTCCAGCAGACGCCCAACTGGCGGATGGCCGAGCGCTTCGTGGCCTATGAGGAGCAGTACTCTCAGCTGCGCAACGCCCGTCAGCATCCCTCCATGGCCCTCTGGTTCAACGGCAGCGATAACCCGCCCTGCGCCATGGTGGAGTACGCCTACTTCCGCATCGAGGCCCAGCTGCACTGGATGGACATGGGCGCCATCTGCGCCAGCGGTTCCAGCGCATACGGCGGCGATGAGAAGCTCTCCGGGCTCAGCGGCCTGGCCGGCGGCATGCACATGGACGCGGCCTATGACACCCAGACGCCCACCTTCTACTACACCGACCCCCACGGCACCTTCGGCTTCGTGTCCGAGGGCGGCGGCGGCGCGGCCATCCCCAGCCTGGAGACCATCCAGAAGATCATCCCCGAGGCCAACCTGTGGCCCTACAACACCGAGGCCAACTACAACGTGTGGAATTACCACACCTGCCGCGGCGGCTTCAACAACCTGAACCACCTCAACTCCTTCCTGGACAATACCTACGGCGGCTCTGAGAGCCTGGAGGAGTACCTGGCCCGCGCTCAGATTTTCGACTACGATTCTCAGCGCGCCCAGTATGAGGCACAGGCCCTGTTCCGCTACACCTCCACTGCCGGTATTGTCAACTGGATGCTGAACAACGCCTGGCCTCTCATTTACTGGAACCAGTTTGACTTCTACATGAACCCCCACGGTTCCACCTTCGGCACGGCCAAGGCCAATGAGCCGGTGCACATCATGTACAATGTGTACGACAAGGACGTCTACGTCATCAACAACACCCTGCAGGATTACGGCGAGATGACGGCCTCCATCCGGCTCTATGACATCAACGGCAATCCCATCAGCGATGAGCTGACCAAGAAGGTCAACGTGGTCTCCGACGGCGCTTCTGACCCCGTACCCGTGGGCACCAACGACCGTACCGAGATCGGCGAGCAGTGGGTCGGCCTGGACTATGACAGCGAGACCGGGACCTACACCAAGCGCTATTACGAGATCAACGGTCAGGTGAAGTCCTCCAGCGGCGTCAGCAAGCTGTGGAGCTATGACGACATCCAGGCGTCCCTCACCGGTGAGACCACCGATGTGTGCTTCATCCGCCTGGAGCTGGCCGACAGCGACGGCAAGGTGGTCAGCTACAACTCCTACGCCGAGCCCATGCGCGGCGATGTGGCCGGCGCCAGCCATGGCTGGAACCGCTCCAAGATCTTCCAGAACGCTGATCTGACTCAGCTCAACCAGCTGCCCAACGTGGAGCTGCAGGCGGTTCAGACCGGTTCCGTCACTCAGGACGGAAAGGTGACCCAGACCCTGAAGATCACCAACCCCACCAGCGCCATTGCCTACGCTGTGGAGCTCAAGGCCTACACCAACGCCTCCAAGACCGACCTGGTGGCCCCCGTTCTCTACAGCGACAACCTGATCACCCTCTACCCGGGTGAGAGCAGAGAGATCACCGTCACGCACAATGTGCGCGACCTGGCCGGCGACGCTGTCATCGCCGTGAGCTGCTACAACAACGTTATCAAGGGCGAGAAGCCTGAGACCATCACCAACATCTACAGCGGTCCTGCCCAGAACGACGCCGGTACCTACAACCTGGCCCGGGGCGCCGAGGTCACGCTGGTGAGCGGCACTCAGAGCGGCAGCAAGAACATCCCTGCCAACGCTACCTCTGTCAGCGCCAAGGGTCAGAACAACGCCATCGGCGGCAAGACCTTCATCGAGTCCGATCTGAACAGCGGCTTCTCTGCCACCGGCGATATGAGCTTTGTGGTGGATCTGGGCGCGGTCAAGGCGTTTGACCGGATCATTCTCCGCTGGTCCACCTCTACCGGTGCCATCAACGTGCGGCCTGATACTGTAAAGGTGGAGATCAGCAGCGACAACACTGAGTGGAGCGAGCTGACCACCTATGACAACACCAAGGCTGCCGCCGTTATGACGGACATCGCCCTGGACAGCCATGCTCAGGCCCGCTACCTGCGGATCACGCCCAGCGGCCGTATGGGTGCTGTGGCAGCCTTCGGTATGGTGGACGACATCAACTCCGCCAACGGCGTGACCGGCGCGATGACCAACCGCAGCGGCATCAAGGCGCTGGCGGCTCCCACTGTGTTCACCTGCTCCGCCGTGGAAGTGTACGCTTACGCCGGGACCCAGCAGCCCACCGCCACCGTGACCTTTGAGAGCAACGGCGGCAGCGCTGTGGACAGCATCTCCGCGGCCATCGGCGGCAAGCTGGCCAAGCCGGCCGACCCCACCCGCTCCGGCTACACCTTCACCGGCTGGTTCAAGGATGAGGCGCTCGAGGAGAGCTTTGACTTCGACGCGGATGTGGTCAACGGCGACATGACCCTCTACGCGGCCTGGAAGTCCAACGGCGGCGGCTCCGGTTCCGGCTCCGGTTCCGGCAGCGGGACCACCGACAAGTTCACTATCACGGTCACGGCCGGCAGCGGCGGCAAGGTCGATCCCTCCGGCACCATCAGCGTGACCAAGGGCCAGAGCAAGACCCTTACCATTACCCCGGATGACGGTTATGTGATCAAGGACGTGGTGGTGGACGGCAAGTCCGTGGGCGCGGTCGCCACCTACACCCTCGACAAGATCAGCGCGGCGCATACCATCCGCGTGTCCTTCGAGAAGGAGGAGACCGATCAGCCCACTCCCAGCGCCAGGTTCGACGACGTGAAGAGCGGCGATTGGTTCTATGACGACGTGATGTATGTGGCCGATAACGGCATCATGGTCGGTATCACCGACAGCACCTTCGATCCCAACGGCATCGTGAACCGTGCCATGGTCGTGGCCACTCTGTGGCGCATGGCCGGACAGCCTGAGGCTGCCGCCGCGTCCTTCACCGATGTGCCCGCCAATGCATGGTATGCCAAGGCAGTCGCCTGGGGCGAGGCCACCGGCGTGGTCAAGGGCATCGGCCAGGGCAAGTTCCTGCCGGATGCACCTGTGACCCGTGAGCAGTTCGCGGCCTTCCTCTATCGCTTTGCCGAGCTCAACGGAAAGCTGGGCGACAAGACGGGAAGCGTTGAGAGCTTCGCGGATGCCGCGCAGGTGTCCGGCTGGGCCAAGAGTTCCGTGGAGTGGGCCGTGGGCGCCGGCATCATCACCGGCAAGAACGGCAGCCGTCTGGATCCTCTGGGAACCGCGGTTCGCTCTGAGCTGGCCGCCATGCTGCACCGCTACTGCATCGGCTGATGGACGTAACGCAGGGCAAGCAGACACAGCACAGATGACATCTAAGTGAATCCGAGCCTGTCGGGGCGGGGCGCCCCCCCCCGCC
>JALEZN010000038.1 GCA_022772585.1 Clostridiales bacterium | reverse complement strand
GCCACCAAGTTCATCGGCGGCCACGGCACCACCCTGGGCGGCATCATCGTGGATTCCGGCAAGTTCGACTGGAAGGCCAGCGGTAAATATGCACCCATCGCCGAGCCAAACCCCAGCTACCACGGCGTCAGCTTTGTGGATGCGGCCGGTCCTGCCGCCTTCGTCACCTACATCCGGGCCATCCTCCTGCGGGATACCGGCGCTACGATCTCCCCCTTCAACGCGTTCCTGCTGCTCCAGGGCGTGGAGACCCTGTCCCTGCGGCTGGACCGCCATGCCGAGAACACCAAGAAGGTGGTGGAGTTCCTGGCGAGTCATCCCCAGGTGGAGCATGTGAACCATCCCAGTCTGCCCGGCCATCCAGACCACGCTCTCTATGAGAAATACTTCCCCAACGGCGGCGCCTCCATCTTCACCTTTGAGATCAAGGGCGGCCAGGAGGAGGCCCACAAGTTCATCGACAGCCTGGAGATCTTCTCCCTGCTGGCCAACGTGGCGGACGTGAAGAGCCTGGTCATCCACCCCGCCACCACCACCCACTCTCAGCTCTCCCCTGAGGAGCTGCTGGACCAGGGCATCAAGCCCAATACGATCCGCCTTTCCATCGGTACCGAGCACATCGACGACATCATCGCCGACCTGGACCAGGCTTTCGCGGCGGTACGGTGAGTGCAAACAGAAGACGAAATAAAAGAGGGGGCGGACATCTTGTGTCCGTCCCCTTTTAAAGTGACCCTGCCCGATCCGCAAGTCTTGTTTGACCTGTTCGGATCGGGCAGGGTCATTCAATGTATGCCGTTATGCTTCTTCACAGAGCAGATCGATCAATGTACAAGTCATGATTTTGGTCGGCAGTAAATAGGCCATGTCCTCATTGTCGATATGGAAGCGCTCTGAATGAAGCGCGCCGGAAAAGCCGCCCACTACGATCTGAGAGGTGGGGACCAGCTTTGAAACATCCCCCAGATCGTTGCTGTAATATCCGTGGGGTCGGGTGGGGACCGGAACGCCTGTGATCGCCTGACAATTGGCGGTATAAACACGGCTGAGGGCCTCATCCGAGATGAACGACTGATAGCCGGGGATTTTTTCATGTGTTATCCGGCAGCCGATACTTGCGGCAGCGCCGCAGACGGCGCTGAGGACCTTGCGGTCGATCTCCTCCAGAATGGCGGGGGTCCTGCTTTTTGTGGTTATACGGAGCCTGACGTGATCGGGAATGGCGCCGGGCGCCTGTTCGATTTCGTCCAGTGCGGTCAGGATGATGGAATAGTCGTCCAGCGCAAGGGACTCCCGTACACATTGCAGGGCATGCAGGGCCAGCATGGCGCCGTTGAGGGCGTTTACTCCTTTGCTTGGATCCATGGTGGGGTGTGCCGTGCGGCCATGAATATCGAATACCCAGCGGTTAAAACCGTCGCAGCCTGCGGAGAGCAGGGCAGGCTGTGTCACTTTTTCGTCATTGATAAGGGCGTGAGTGCTGAGCAGCCCTTCCACGCCGTCAAAGCATCCGCGGGCGATCATCTCCTGCTTGCCGCTGGCGCTTCGGAACCCTTCTTCACGGCGAAGGGCATCGTAGAGATTCTCAGGGACCGAGCCCTCCTCCGCCGGACAGCCAAAGAAAGCCACCGTACCGGACAGGGAGGAAAGGATCCCGCTCTCTTTGACCGTCCTGGCCACACCGACCAGAGCGGCGGTCTGTATGTGGTGGCCGCACACATGCGCCGCGCCGCTTGCCGGATCAGCGTCCGGGTGGTTTGGCAGATAGAGGGCGTCGATCTCTGCGATAACGCCCATGGTTCGGCCCGGCTTTCCAAGCGGCAGTCTGGCCGTCACACCTGTATGTGCGGTTCGCTCCACCGCATCCAGTCCCAATTGCCGGAATTCCTCCAGCAGCCGCTGCGCGGTGTACTCTTCCCGAAAGGCCAGCTCGGGATGGTGATAGAAGTCACGCCCAAGGGTCAGAAAAGCCTGGCGGTTATCGTCCACATAACGGAGCGCCGCTTTCTTCAGATCTTCTTTTACTGGCGAATTCATCTCAAACCCTTTCTGCGCCTATTCTTCTTCCACGGCTTCAATGCGGAAATTAACCGTTACCACAGGGTCCGGGCAGGCGACTACGGTACAGCCCTCTTTGGCGTCCCACGGATGCCGTCCCCCAAGTTCCAATACCCGCAGGGCAGGCCAGAGGCTGTGGAACGCGGCGGCACAGAAATTCTGAGGACAGCGCTCAAAATCAAATTCAAATACCTGGCCCTCCTGATGACAGCGGCAGGTATGTCCATTTTCCGGATGGGGTCTGCAGTGATCTACGACAATACGGACCTTTTTGGGTCTTTGATAGCTGTGATTATCCATATCAATTTCCTCCAGGTTTTGATTGTTCGATTCTTACGGCATTTTGAGTCTATGACAGTCCCAGCTGTTCTCTCGCCTGAGACAGCTGCTCATCAGACAGAAAACCTGAGCAGTTGGCGGCGGTCACCTGTCCGTCCAGGGCGGTGAGCCCCGCCCGTACGATTTTGGAGGCCCAGGCCACCTTCCGGCCAAGCGCTTCCAGTTCCAGAACGCCGGTGGGGTCGTCAAAGTTCTTATCGTTCCGGGACCAGACTGCGGCCCCATTATAAAAATAAACGCCGCCGCCGATAACATTGGTGCCCGTGCTCTGAAGGGCAGCGTTCATGGCGGAGAGTGCCGCGTCCTGTCCGCCGTTCCGGCGCCCTCCCACTGCGATACATCCGCCCATGCGCATCCCGGCGATGCCCCGGGGGACGCGGCTGCCGCCTGAGGGCCGCATCCGATTGAGAAAGTTCATCAGTAAGCCGGTTGGGTTCATCGAGTAGAGCGGGGAGGCCAGGAGGATCCCATCGCAGCGCAGGTAGAGGGACATATACTCATCCGTGAAATCATCCTGAAAAACAGGGCAGTGGTCCAGCGCGCGGGTCCGGCAGGCATTGCATCCCGTGCAGCAATGGATCCGTTTCCCCGCCAGATCGATACACGCGGTCTCTACCCCCGGCACCTGGCCGGCGGCGTCCAGACTGAGTCTCAGGGCCCTGGATGTGGCGCCGCGCTTTGGGCTGCCGCTCACACCCAGAATGAGAATCTTATCCTGCTCCATCATACCCTCCTGCTAACAGCTGAAAATCCCTGAGGACGTGCGGATCTTCGCAGCATGCCGTATCAGCTGCTCAATGATCTTCCCCTCGTCGAGATGCGGGAAAGCGCCGTTTTCCACGACCACCTTTCCGTTTACCACAACGGTGTGGATATTGTTCTCACCGCTGCAATAGACCAGGCTGGAGACAGGGTCGGTCACAGGCGCGGACTTTAAGGCGGCCGGATCATACAGGAAGAAATCCGCCCGCTTCCCAGGCGCGATAATCCCGAGATCGGCCCGGTTAAGCGCCCGGGCGCCTCCCAGTGTTGCCAGTTCAAGGGTCTGGGCGGCGGTGAGGGCCTTTGCGTCCAGGGCAGAGACCTTTTGCAGCAGACAGGCCATCTTCAGTGTTTCTATCATATCCTGGCTGTCATTGCTCCCCGAACCGTCTATGCCGAGGCTGACACAGATCCCCTCTTCCAGAAAACGCGGGACAGGGGAAACACCTGAGGCGAGAAGCATATTGGAGACCGGGTTGTGGGATACCTTTACATCGTGACGCCGGAAGATCTCGTAATCAGCTTCCTGCATTTTGACGCAGTGGGCCAGAATACAGCGGGGGCCGAAGAAATCCTCCCTGTCCAGATATTCGATGCTTCGCATGCCGGTTTTTGCAGTCATGTACGCGTCATCATCATCGGTCTCCACCAGATGCTGGGTATAGGGTACTGCCAGCTCCTCCGCGCACAGGCGGATATCCCGGAAAAATCCTTCACAGTAGAAGGGATCCTCGAACAGGCCGGGCATCCCGGGCGCGATCAGAGCCACATCCAGCATATCCGGGTCCGGCATGGACCTGTGGATTCCGGTGACGGCGGAAAAATACTCCTGCACACTCTCCTTGCGGACCCTGGACAAGCCCAAATAATCGCCGGTATAGCGGATGCGCCCCACATACCCGCGGATGCCGCAATCGCGGAATGCCTGACAGACGGCATCGAACTGCCCGGGGTGGGAGTGGCAGTACTGAAAATCCAGCAGCGTGGTAACGCCGCTGTGCAGGTTCTCCATGCAGCCGGCCATGGCCGCGTAGTAGAGGGCTTCGTCATCCATATATGGGGTCATTTTTCGGATCGTACCTTCCAGCCATTCCCACAAAGGCCGCTCTTTTCCCAGCCCCTTTGTAAGGACCTGAAAAAGATGATCGTGGGTGTTGATAAGACCTGGAAAAAGGTACATACCGTTGGCGTCCAGCACCCGGGCAGGATCATACTGCCCGCACAAGGAATCATCGCCCATCTCCACAATGGTTCCGCCATCTATGGCGACAGCGGTATCTGGCGGAGCCTCAGAGAGCCCTGGTGAGACTATCTTGGCGCCCCGGACCAACATATCAATTTTTTGCATGATTTATAGTATAGCTCCTTTTTTAAAATAATCCCGTACTGTGTTCCATGCAGCAAGGGCAAGGGGCTACATTTAAAATGAGAAATATATGTCTATTTGTATGTTCTGTTTCTGGAGTGAGGGAGACGCAGTGAACGATTGGGCGGCTCTAGGGGGAAAGAGGGGCGTCCGGGTGGGGGAAAAGCATCTCTTCCGTACGGCTGATGGATTCCATGGAGTTGTGAAGCCGTGCGGCGACCAGATAATTGATGACATTATACACAGCCAAAAGGGCGTTGAGCGAAAGCATGGCGCTGTGAGTGGCGTATTGGATCACCTGATCGTAAGGCTTAACAGGCGTCTGCATAAAGGATTCACTGTCGGTAAACCAGACCGTGTAGCACCCCTTGCTCTTGGCGTAGTCCAACATATCCACGGAAAATCCCTTGCCGTAGCTGTAAGCGCTCACACCCAGCAGGATATCGTTCTCGCCCCACCACTTCAGGGCGTCTATTGTATTATTGAAGCCCGGGGTAAAGTGGAAAACGTTATCGCGCATCTCTCCGATAAAAATGTATGATACGAGATTACACGCCGCACCGCTTCGGGCCGCTACAAACCCCACCCGGTCGGCAGAAACAATATGGTCGGCAATTTCCTCCAGCTTCTTGAAGTCTATGCCGGCGAATGTGGTGCGGATGTTCTCGCGGTCCTGATTGATTATGTTCCAGCAGTTATCACGCATATCCTGCTGCTCATTGGCGCGCCAGCTGCGCAGTGCCCCGGACATGCTCACACGCTGGGCGACTTCGCCGCGGAGAGAGTTCTGTAATTCCTTGTAGGAGTCAAAACCAATGGATTTTACAAATTTCACGATCTGCGCGTTGCTTACGCCAATGCTTTTTGCCATTTCAGAAGCGGTACAGTAAGCCGCGATGTCAGGATTTGCATTGATATAGTCGGCCACCAGGCGTTTTCCGGGGCTTAAACTTGGGTAGATCTCCTTCAGATGTTCTGTGATCGTCATAGGTTCAACGCTCCCCTTTTATAATGCAGCATCATGCAGTGCACAAAATCAGATCTTCCGTTTAATACCTACAATAGAGTAAAAATTTTTTTACACACATATTATAATGTGTAAAAAAATTTCTGTCAATGCTTTTTTGTATCCGCATTTTTACGACTATTTTTTCTTACTCTAGGCTATTTTGATTAAATGTGAAAAGAATCAGAAACTTTTGTTATAACAATCGGCAAAAATGTTTTGGACTTGACAGTAAAAATATTTTTATATATACTAAATTCAAGTAAAAAATAATTTACAATCTGAGTGTTAAGAATCTCTTTCAGTTCGGTTCCATGCAGCACGCTCCGGTTTGCCGGGGCGGGGCGCTTATTATAAAACCAAAAAATGGAGGTGGCTTGAAAGGAAATTTTATGGCATCATGGTCCATGATGGATTGACACAGTGCAGTACCAGAAAGCAATTGCAGGAAAGAAGCTGTAACTTGCAGTGAAAACGGAAAGATGAGGTGTAAGCATGAAGAATAAGCCGTTTCGTATGATCTGTTTGGGGTTGGCCGCTGCATTTATCCTCGGCATCTCCGGTTGTTCGCCGGCCGGCTCCAATCCCGGTGGCTCCAATGGCCCCGGGGCTGCTGATGGGAACAAAAAGGACACAGTCGTCATCGCCTCCAAAAGTGAGCCTCCTACTCTGGATACGATGAACCAGAACTGGATGATGACCTGTGTCTCCACCCTCCTGACACACAACTGTCTGGTCCGTGTCGGAGACGGACTGGAGCCGGAGCCCGACCTGGCGGAGAGCTATGAGGCCGTCAGCGATACGGAATGGATATTCAAGCTCCGTGAAGGCGTCAAGTTCCATGATGGAACGGAGATGACGGCGGAGGACGTAAAAGCCACGCTAGAAAAGGCGGCCACTGTCTCTCAGGCCCAGCAGTACGTTGAAAAAATCGCCAGCGTAGAGGTTGTGGACCCCTACACAGTGAAAATTACCACGGACGGTCCCTGCTCCAGCCTGTTAGTGGATTTAACCAACCAGCAGGTGGCCATCCTCAGCAAAAAGGACATCGACGCAAATGTGGATTTCAGCACCCACGTCAACGGTACAGGACCGTATAAATTTGTCAGCTATACCGCAGGGGACAAGCTGGAGTATGAAGCCAATGAGGATTATTTCGATAAGGACGAGGCGCCCGCCATCAAGCACATGATCTGGCGCTTTATCCCTGAGGGCGCGGCCCGTACCATCGCGCTTGAGGCGGGCAACATTGACTACGCCTATGACCTGGCAACCGTGGATGTGCCCAAGCTGGAGAAAAATCCCGATGTGGAGGTCCTCCGGCAGGACAGTGTGGCGCTGCTCTATCTCATGCTCAATACCGAAAAGGAGCCCTTTGACAATCCGCTTTTCCGGAAGGCAATTGCCGCAGCTATTGACCGGGACAGTATTGTAAAGGTCACAATGAACGGCTTTGCCAATAGCGCCATCTCCTGCGCCCCTCCGGGCTTCAGCTCCTCTACCACAGAAAATGCGGTAGGCTATGACTTGGAGAAGGCTAAGGAGTATTTGGAGCAGTCCGGAGTGGATCCCTCTACGGTGAAGATGCCTATCGTATGCTCCACTGATGAAAACATGCGTACCGGAGCCGTGATTCAGGCAAACCTGGCAGAGCTCGGTATTGAGGTCGAGCTGGTTTCTATGGACCATGCCACCTGGCTGGCCAGCTACAACAGCGGTGATTTCACTGCGGGTATCACTCAGCTGGCCCAACGCAGCATGCAGCAGTGGCTCACGACCATTTACCACTCGAGGTATATCGGCGCGACAAATGGATCGCGGCTGAACGACTCCAAGGTGGATGAATACCTGGATCAGGCGGCGGTGACGATTGATCCGACCGAAAATCAGCAAATCCTGACTGACTGCGTCGCACGCCTGAACGATCTCTGCCCCGTGGTTCCGCTCTACAGCAACGTCTATGTAAAGGCCTACAACAGCGGCCTTGGCGGGGCCAACTGCAATGCCACCGGCGCGGCCTACTATCACTGGCTGTACTGGAAGTAAGCAGCAGGCTGTATCCCCGGTGTCCCGCGGGAGGCAAGACGGTCTCCCGCGGGACACCCTGGCGTACCAGCACCCTATTGATATATAAGACGGGCTTGTACTTTAAAAGATATGAGGAAAATCGGATGATTAAATATATTTTAAAGCGGCTTATTTCACTCATACCCGTTATCATTGGTGCCACACTTATCGTATATCTGATCTTAAGTATGGCGCAGGGCGATCCGGCCCGCATTATCCTGGGAGAAGATGCCACGCCTGAGCGGGTAACAGAGCTCCGGGAGGAGATGGGGCTCAACGACCCCGTCCTGCTCCAGTACGGCAGGTACATGATTAACCTTGTGCGCGGCGATATGGGTATCTCCTACCACTCCGGTGGACCTGTAGCCGATGAAATTTTTGCCAGGCTGCCCAATACCATCTGGCTGGCATTCGTCTCCGTTACCATCTGCGTTGTGCTGGCGCTCCCGTTGGGCACTATCGCGGCCATCAAGCAAAACTCCATTGTGGATGGCGTATGTATGGTGCTTTCCCTATTGGGAGTCTCCATGCCCTCCTTCTGGCTGGGGTTATTGCTCATCATGCTCTTTTCTCTGACGCTGGGCTGGTTACCCTCCTTTGGCGCTGATTCCTGGCAGAGTGTCATTCTTCCTGCCTTTACCCTAGCGGTGAGCTCTATGGCCTCCGTGGCGCGGACCGCACGGGCCTCCATGCTGGAGGTGATCCGTCAGGATTACATCCGCACGGCCCGAAGCAAAGGCATATCAAAGGGACAGGTGATCTGGCGCCACGCGCTGCGCAACGCGATGATCCCGACCATGACCTCGATTGGACTTCAGATGGGCTTTCTGCTTTCCGGCTCCGTGCTGGTGGAGAGCGTATTCTCCTGGCCCGGAATCGGGCGGCTGATGATCACCTCCATTCTGCAGCGGGACATCCCCACAGTAGTAGGATGTATTATCATTTTTGCCATTTGTTTCTCTGTGGTCAATCTCATCGTGGATCTTCTCTATGGCTTTGTGGATCCGCGCATGAAATCGCAATACGCATAGGAGGGAATTTTATGACAGCACAGGCCGCAGTCAAAAGCCCGTCGAAGGCAAGGCGCGGGCAAAACAGTCAGATGTACGACGCCATGCGCCGGCTGCTTCAGAACAGGGCCGCGATTCTGGGGCTTATCATCATTTTGATCATGACACTCCTAGCTGTTTTTGCAGATGTGCTCTACGACTATGAGACCATTGTTATCAAGCAGAACATCTCTGAGATGCTTCAAGGACCCTCCCCTGCTCATCCCTTTGGTACCGACGAACTGGGCCGGGATATCCTGGCTCGGGTGGTGCATGGCACCCGGATTTCCCTGTCCATCGGCTTTGTCGCCACTGTTGTTGCCTCCATCTTGGGCAGTGCTATCGGAGCCATCTCCGGATTTTACGGGCGGCACGTCGATATGGTGATCTCCCGCATCATGGACATGCTTATGGCCATCCCGGGGACGCTGCTGGCCATTGCCATTGTGGCGGCGCTGGAGAGCTCAATGCGGAATCTGATACTGGCGCTTACCATCTCCAGTATCCCCAAATTTGCCCGTATTACGAGAGGCGCGGTGATGACGGTAAAGGATTCCGAGCATATCGAAGCAGCCCGCGCCATCGGAGCCAGGAACGCGACGATCATTGTCCATCATGTGCTCCCGAACTGTCTGGCGCCCATTCTGGTGGAGCTGACGATCAGTATTTCCTTTGCGATCCTCACTATTTCCGGCCTGAGCTTTCTGGGCCTGGGCGTGCAGGCACCCCGTCCGGAGTGGGGCGCCATGCTCGCCAGCAGCCGGACCTACATCCGGGATTACAGCTATATGACATTCTTCCCCGGCCTTGCGATTATGCTGACGATTCTGGCCTTCAACCTTCTGGGAGATGGCCTGCGTGATGCATTGGACCCGAGGCTGAAGTAACAGGAGGGGCAAGATGAGCAATCAAGAGAAAAAAGAGATACCGGCCCTCGAGATCCGGGATCTTGTGGTAGAATTTCATACCATGGACGGAGTGGTGCATGCCGTTAACGGCCTGGATCTCTCTATCGAGCGGGGAACGACGCTGGGCCTGGTAGGGGAAACCGGTGCGGGAAAGACCACCACGGCTCTCTCCGTACTGCGTCTGCTGGCGCAGCCTGCCGGACGCATCATATCCGGCAGCATCCGGCTGGACGGAGAGGATCTGCTGAGCAAGAGCGAGCAGGAAATGGGACGGATAAGAGGCAAACAGGTCTCAATGATTTTTCAGGACCCCATGACCTCCTTGAATCCCGTTATCACGGTGGAGCGGCAGATTGCCGAAGTCATCGCGCACCATACCAGGCTTCCGGAGAAGGAAGCCATCCTAAAGGCGAGAGAGATGCTGGAGACGGTGGGGATCCCGGGAGAGCGGGGGGCTGAATATCCCCATCAGTTTTCCGGCGGGATGAAGCAGAGAGTGGTCATCGCCATGGCGCTGGCCTGTTCTCCGCAATTGCTGATAGCCGACGAGCCTACCACGGCGCTGGATGTCACCATCCAGGCGCAGGTCCTGGAAATGATGAGGCAGTTGAGGCAGACCTATCAGATGTCCATGCTTATGATAACCCATGATCTTGGGATCGTGGCCGAGACCTGTGACAATGTGGCGATCGTTTATGCCGGACGTATCGTGGAATGCGGTACGCTGGAGGATATTTTCGAGCACACGCTCCATCCCTATACCAAGGGCCTGTTTGATTCACTGCCCAATCTGGAGGACCGCGCGGCGCGTCTCAAGCCCATCCCGGGCCTGATGCCGGATCCATCGAATCTGCCGGAAGGATGCGTATTCTGTGACCGCTGTGCCTATGCCGGAGAGCAGTGTGCCCGGAAAAAACCGGAGCGGGTCTATCGGACAAAGGAGCACTATGTGGAGTGTCATCTCTATCAGCAGGGAGCGATCGGAGAGGAGGGAGCATTCGTATGGCCATAAACGCAGCGTCTCCGCTTCTGCAGGTAAACCATTTAAAAAAGTATTTCAAAACGCCGCGCGGAATGCTCCATGCGGTCGATGATGTTACCTTCTCCCTGGAGCAGGGAAAGACCCTGGGTGTCGTGGGCGAGTCGGGATGCGGAAAATCCACCATGGGGCGCACTATTTTGCGGCTGCTGGAACCAACAGACGGCGAAGTCCTTTTTGAAGGGGCGGATGTGAGCAGGCTGAATGCTGCGGAGATGCGCTCCATGCGGACGAAAATGCAGATGATATTTCAGGACCCATTTTCCTCCCTGGACCCCCGGAAATCAGTCAGCCAGACCATCCTGGAGCCGATCCGCCTGCACAGGCTCATTACCAGCAAAAAGGAACAGCAGGAGCGGGTCAGGGAGCTGATGGAGACCGTCGGCCTTTCGGAGCGGCTGGTAAACTCCTACCCGCATGAGCTGGATGGGGGGCGCCGGCAGCGCATTGGAATTGCCCGGGCGCTGGCGGTCGACCCGCAGTTTATCGTATGTGATGAGCCGGTCTCCGCATTGGATGTCTCCATTCAGGCCCAGATTTTAAATCTGATGAAGGACCTTCAGGAAAAAATAGGGCTGACATATTTGTTCATCACCCATGACCTGTCTGTGGTCAATCACTTTTCAGACGACATCATGGTGATGTACTTGGGGCGTTTGGTGGAAAAAGCTCCTTCCGAGGAGCTCTTTGCCCATCCCACACATCCCTATACCAAGGCCCTGCTCAGTGCTATCCCCATCCCCAGGATCAACTGCAAAAAGGAGCGGCTCCTTTTGAAGGGGGAGATCACCTCTCCCATCGATCCGCCCAATGCCTGCCGGTTTGCCAATCGCTGCCCGCATGCCACCGATCAGTGCCGCCAGCAGGAACCAGAATTGAAAGAGATTGCACCAGGCCATTTTGTATCCTGCTTTATAGACTGAATACTCTGCCATATAGTGGTACCATAATAGAATCAAGGCGAAGCCGCCAGCCAGCAATGGTTTGGCGGCTCCGCTTTTTTACGCCGGCAGGGGAGCAGTATCCTGCATGATAGTCAGAAAACTCATCGTCAGCATTGGAAGTAAAATATGCTGAAAAAGAAAGAAGCAGAAGGCTAAAACCCTTCTGCTGAAAAAGCGCATATACGAGATCCCGCCGGTGGGGCCGGCAGGGGGCATGGGAACACGTTTTTTGGGAGCTGACCACCCGGCATATTTGTGGGGAACACCATTTGATAGAAAACTCATAAGCTGCTTGAGTTTGAGCTGCTTGAGTTTGAGTTGAAGCGAGACTTGCCCAACAAAAGTGGCAAGTCTCGCTTTTGCCGTTTGCTTCTCATTGTATGGCCGGGCCGGATGGCCCCGTTACAGCCCGAGGCTTACACTGATCTGATTGCTCGCGGACAGCAGAGCGGAGACGTAACGATCCAGTGTGGATGGCTTGATATGGCTGGTCGGCCCTGAGACGCCCAGGCTGTAGTTCACATTGCCGCGATAGTTATAAATGGGGGCGGCAATGCATCTGACGCCCGGTGTCAGCTCCTCATTGTCTATCGCGTAGCCCTGTTCCCGGATCACCGCCAGATGCTTCATCAGATCATTGAGATTTGTAATGGTCCTGGGCGTATAAGCGGTAAATTGGTAGTCCTTCAGCAGCTGCTCCACCATAGCCGGGGGCTTGAAGGCAAGAATACACTTTCCCACGGAAGAACTGTGCAGCGGCTCTGCCATGCCCACATTGGCAGACAGGTTGTATACGCTTTTTGACCGCACCTGATCCACCACGTAGACAGTGCCATTGTTGAAGGCACACAGATGTACACTCTCATTCAGCTCGTCGCAGAGCTGTGACAGGAAGGGACGTGCGGTGGCAATCACATTGATATTTCGTTTGATGCCCTCTCCCAGATACAGGATCCGAAAGCCCAGACGGTATTTTTTGGTGGCAGGATCCACCTGTACCATATCGTGTTTTTTCAGTGTGTCCAGCAGCCGGGAGGCGGTGCTTTTATTCACACCCAGTTCTGCGGCGATTTCCGTCACGCCCGCACTGCCCTTTTGTTCCAGAATGGACAGGATCTGCATCCCCCGGTCAAGAGATTGTACCAATTTTGCCACCTCTCATCTCATTCTCCTTAAACTATTCTAACATTGGTACAATTTGTTTGCAAGGAAAACTGTAGCCGAAGGTATGGGACGGATGACCTGCATTTGAGTGCCCCATTTTATTGGGCATTACCACCAAATAATATTGGACCTGCTTGTTGAATAAATATTTTTTTGTTATCTGTTGTTTATTATGCAACTGTGTTGCGAAATAAGCATTGACTTTGAGCGCGGTTCTCATATAATTTTAGTCAAAGAGATCACTCAGATCAGAAGAGCGAATAAACAGCGGATCGACACGATCAGAAAGGTGAGGAGATATGTATGCGTATTGCAATCATCAATGAGGTAAGCGCCCAGCAGAAAAACGGTGATATCATCAAGGCGTTGGATGGCCGGGGACATGAGCTGCTGAATCTGGGTATGACCGGAGATCCGAGTCTGCCTGAGCTGACCTATATCCACACGGGACTGATGACGGCCATTCTGCTCAACGCCAACGCAGTTGATTTTGTTGTGGGCGGCTGCGGGACGGGCCAGGGATATCTGAATGCCGCCATGCAGTATCCCGGTGTGTTCTGCGGACTGATCTCTTCCGCGCTGGATGCCTGGCTGTTTACACAGATCAACGGGGGCAACTGTATCTCACTGCCGCTGAATCAGGGCTATGGCTGGACTGCGGATCGTCAATTTCTGCCTGTCCATTACGGGCAACCGTACCAAATACATTCTGCTGGGCTTCCTGACGGTAGGTGCGCTGCTGTCCATGTGGATCTCCAACATGGCCGTTGCCGCCATGCTGATGCCTCTGGCCAAAGCACTTTTGGAGGAGGAAGGCCTGAAGCCTCTGGAGAGCAACTTCGGCAAAGGACTGCTTATGTCGGTAGCGTGGGGCAGCCTGATCGGCGGCCTGGGAACTCCGGCAGGAAACGGCCCCAATCCGCTGGCGATCGGGTTTATGAAGGACATGGCCGGCGTCGACGTATCCTTCCTGGACTGGATGATCTATGGCGTTCCCATCACTCTGGTGCTTATCCCGATCTGCTGGGGCATGCTCCTGCTGATCTTCAAGCCTGAGATCAAGTGCCTGAAAAAGTCCAACGAAGAGATCAGAAATGAAAACCGGAATCAGCCCAAGCTCTCCCGCGACGAAAAGGTTACTCTGGTGATCTTTGTCATGACCGTCCTGCTGTGGGTATTCTCTTCTAAGATCTCCAGCCTGCTGGGCATCAGCGTTCCCATCTCTCTGCCGGTCATTCTGACCACCATGCTGTTCTTCTTCCCCGGCGTCAGCACCATCAAATACAAAGAGATCGAAAAGGACATCTCCTGGAGCAGCATCATTCTGGTCCTGTCCGGTGTGTCCCTGGGTATGGTGCTCTATAATACCGGAGTGGCCGACTGGATCGCGCTCAGCCTGCTGGGCAATATCCGCGGCATGAGCCCCATCGTGATGGTCTTCGTGGTGGTTCTGAGCATTACGCTGATGAACATTGCCCTTTCCAGCGCAACGGTATCCGCAAGTATTGTTATGCCGATCGTGATCCAGCTTGCACAGAGCATCGACGTGTCCGTTATGTCCGTCGCATTCCCCGCAGCGCTGGGAACGTCTCTGGCATTCATCCTGATCACGTCCACTCCGACCAACGTCATCGCTTATTCGGCCGGCTATTTCTCCATCAAGGACTTTGCAAAAGCGGGAGTCCTGATGTCTGTCATCGCCTGTGTCGTAGTCTCTCTTGGCATGTATGTCGTGGGAATGATGACCGGCCTCTACTAAAATCGGACAATTCTGTCATCCCGTGCCGCAGGGCATGGGATGACAGAATTCATGTGAGGTGTGTGCGGCCGTCCTGAGACAAAACGGCCGGATGCATCAATCCAGGTGGAAAAGCAATTTCCCGCCGCCTTTACGAGTGTTCAGAAAGGAGATTGGAATGGAACAAAACTTTGGTAAAATACGCCGTCTCAGCGCAGACATTCGGATCGAGACCACCAGAGCCATAGGCACAGCCGGGTTCGGCCATATCGGCGGCTCGGCGTCCATCGCGGATGTACTGGCGGTCCTTTACGGCGGTATGATGCGGATCGACCCGAAAAATCCGGACTGGCCGGAGCGGGATTGGATGATCCTGTCCAAGGGACATTGCGGTCCGGCGCTCTATGCGACGCTGGCACTGGCCGGTTATTTCCCCATGGAGTGGCTTCAGACGGTCAACAAGCCGGGCACCCGCCTTCCCAGTCACGCAGACTGCCAGAAGACGCCCGGCATCGACATGACCACCGGTTCTCTGGGCCAGGGAATTTCCTCCGCCGTGGGGATCGCGCTGGGCAACCGCCTGCAGAGCCGCGACAGCTGGACCTACTGCATCGTGGGCGACGGTGAGACCAACGAGGGCGAGGTCTGGGAAGCCTGCGAGGCTGCCAATCATCTGGCCCTGGATCATTTTATCGTGTTTGTCGACTGGAACAAAAAGCAGCTGGACGGCCGCCTGGAGGATATCTGCAAGCCCATGGATCTGGAGGAGAAATTCCGGACCTTCGGTTTTGACGCTGTGACCGTCAAGGGGTACGACGTGGAGGCGATCTGGAATGCCATCGAGGCTGCCAAGGCTGTCCAGGGGAAACCCCACTGCATTGTTCTGGACACCGTCAAGGGCCTGGGCGTACCGCTGGCCGAGGCGGAGGAGTTCAACCACTATCTGACCTTTGACCTTGAAAAAGCCGAAAAATCCTGTGCGGAGATCGAAAAGCGGTTCCAAGAAGGCACGTACCCTGGAGGTGATTTCAAATGGTGAAGCTGCGTAATGTAATTCAGGTTTCTCCAGAGGAAATGCGCGCGGCCTATTGCGGCGCGCTGGTGGAAGAGGCACGGAAGAACGAGAAGATTGTCGCGCTGGACTGCGATCTGAGCAATTCCTGCGGCACCAAGGGATTCAAAAAGGCCTTCCCTGACCGTGCGTTCAACCTGGGAATTCAGGAGCAGAACGCCTGCGGCATGGCCGGCGGTCTGGCGAGAGCGGGCATGGTACCCTTCCTGCACACCTTTGCGGTGTTTGCAACCAGACGCATCTATGACCAGATCTTCCTGTCCTGTGCCTATGCCGGCCAGAACGTAAAGATCGTCGGCTGCGACTCCGGCGTCAGCGCCGCGTTCAACGGCGGCACGCATATGGCCTTTGAAGATGTGGGCATTATGCGTGTCATGCCCCATGTGACCATTGTGGAACCCTCTGACCCCACCATGATGCGCTCCGTCGTCCGGCAGGTGGCGGAGACCAACGGCGTGTTCTATCTGCGGATGCCCCGCAAGACCGTCTATGATATTTACGAGCCCGGCTCCGAATTCACCATCGGCAAAGCTGAGATCATCCGGGAGGGCAGCGATGTGACCATCATCGCCATCGGCCTGGAGGTCCGTCAGGCGCTGCTGGCGGCAGAGACCTTGGCCGCTGAGGGCATCAGTGCCCGTGTGGTGGATATGTTCACGGTGAAGCCCATTGACTCCGAGTGCATTCGGAAGTGCGCGGCTGAGACCGGCGCCATCGTCACCTGTGAGAACGAGAGCATCATCGGCGGCCTGGGCAGCGCCGTGGCCGAAGTGCTGGTGGAGTCCGATCCCGTTCCCATGGAGCGCATCGGCGTACAGGACGAATTCGGTGAGGTCGGTCCCCAGAGCTATCTGGAGGAGCGCTTTGGCTTGACGGCTCCTTTTATTGTGGAAAAGGTCAAGCAGGTTCTGAAGCGCAAGAAAAAGTAAGCAGGGTCAAACAGATCAAAGGAGTGTATGAATCATGAGCGAAATAAAAAGAATGAAGTATTGTGTCAACGGCGAGTGGAAGGATTCGAAAACTTCCAAGTGGCTGCCTGTCTCCGATTCCTCTACCGGTGAGATCATTGCGGAGGTCCCTTGCTGCACCCAGGACGAGCTGGAGGAGGCCATCGCCTCCGCCCACGCTGCCTTCCCCGCCTGGTCTCAGATGTCCATCAGCAAGCGCACACAGATGATGTTCAAGTGGCGCAACATTCTGATGGATCATCTGGACGAGCTTACCCTGCTGTGCGCCAAGGAGCTGGGCAAGACCCTCAACGAGGCCAGGGGCGATGTTCTCAAGGCCATCGAGCCCACCGAGCTGGCCTGCGCCACTCCCTTCACCTCTCAGGGCAGCGCTTCCCTGCAGGTCACGACCGGCTTTGACACCGCTACCTACCGTGTCCCTCTGGGCGTTGTGGCCGGCATCGTCCCCTTCAACTTCCCCGCCATGATCCCCTGGGGCTGGATGGTGCCTCTGGCCATTGCCACCGGCAATACGGTAGTGCTGAAGGCCGCCTCCTTCACCCCGCTGACCTCTATGCGCATCATGGAGCTGTTCTACGAGGAGGGCGGTTTCCCCAAGGGTGTGGTGAACCTGGTCACCTGCAGCCGCAATGAATCTGAGGTCCTGCTGACCGACCCGCGGGTCAAGGCGGTCACCTTTGTCGGTACCACCGAGGTGGGCAAGCATATCTACTCCGTTGCCGCGGCCCACGGCAAGCGTGTTCAGGCGCAGTGCGAGGCGAAAAACCACGCCCTTGTTCTGGAGGACTGCGATCTTGAGAGCACGGTGAAGGCCATCGTCAACTCCACTTACGGCTGCGCCGGCATGCGCTGCATGGCCCTGCCCGTCATCGTGGTGCAGGAGTCCATCGCCGACAAATTTGTCGCAATGCTGAAGGAAAAGGCCATGGCCATGAAGGTGGGCTGCGCCTATGATCCCGAGACCGACCTTGGCCCTGTTGTGAATGAAAAGCATAAGCGTTCCATCTGCGACTGGATCCAGAAGGGCATCGATGAGGGCGCGGAGCTGGTTCTGGACGGACGTGACATTGTGGTCCCCGGCTTTGAGAATGGCTTCTTTGTCGGCCCCACCATCCTGGATCATGTGACGCCCGAGATGTCCGTGGGCAACCGCGAGATCTTTGGGCCTGTCACCCTCATCAAGCGGGTCAAGAGCTTTGAAGAGGGCGTTGCGCTGATGAATGCCAATCCCTTTGCCAACGGTTCTGTCATCTTTACCCAGAACGGTTACTATGCCCGTCAGTTTGAGATGCTCACCGACGGCGGCATGGTCGGCATCAATGTGGGCATCCCCGTGCCTTCTGCGTATTTCCCCTTCTCCGGCAACAAGGATTCCTTCTTCGGCGATCAGCATGTGCTGGGCCTGGACGGCATCCGCTTCTACACCAGAGCCAAGACTGTCACCAGACACTGGTATGACGAGCATTCCCATAAGAAGGCCATGGATACCTGGGAGGGTACTGTGGAGCGGATCTGAGCATCGATCCGAAAAATATCTCATATCCGGCAGCCGGATGGACCGGCCGCCGCTTTGCCGGAGATTTTAGAGTTCCCTCCGGAGCCCGGCAAAGGACTTGCACAAAATGAAAAAGCCGCCTGCCGATTTCGGGAAACAGTCCCCGAAAGCCGGTGGGCGGCTTAATTTTTTGAATGTTTCTCCGGATATACGAAAACACCGCACAAAAGTGCGGTGTTTTCGCTGTGCAGCCTTTCAGCAGCACATTTTGGTGCGCGAGGCGGGACTTGAACCCGCACGTGCGTAATGCACACTAGAACCTGAATCTAGCGAGTCTGCCAATTCCACCACTCGCGCATATGGTCCGGGTGACAGGACTTGAACCTGCGGTCTCGTGGTCCCAAACCACGCGCGATACCAAACTTCGCTACACCCGGATCGGTCCTGTCCGTGTTGCGTTGGTGAGGACCGCCGCAACGTTGCTTATTATAAACCATTTCACTCAGGATTGCAAGAGGAAATTTCATATGTTATGATATCTTCCGAGAGGTGAGCATCTGAGATGAGAATGAGGAAAAAACCAAACCTGGGAAACCGTATGGAGCGCTGCGCCGCGCTGTTGATCCGGGAGCCGGAGGCCCGGCGGGGCCGCTGGCGGGAGCTGATGCCGGATGCCCGTGAGCTGCGTCTGGAGATCGGCTGCGGCAAGGGCCGCTTCACCGCCAAGACGGCGGCCAGGAACCCGGACTGCCTGTTCGTGGCCATCGAGCGGGTGGCCGACGCCATGATCATCGCCATGGAGCGGGCGGAGCAGATGGGGCTGACCAACGTCTACTTCATCGACGCTGACGCTGCCCGGCTGCGGGACTACTTCGCCCCCGGCGAGGTGGACCTGATCTATCTGAACTTCAGCGATCCTTGGCCCTCCAACCGGCACAGCAAGCGCCGCCTGACCCACACCGACTTTCTCATGCGCTACCGTCAGGTACTGCGGGAAGGGGGGAAGATCCACTTCAAGACCGACAACCGCGATCTCTATGAGTGGTCCCTTTTCCAGTTCCCCAAGGCGGGCTTTGCCCTGTCCCAGGTGACACGGGACCTGCATGCAAACGGCATCTGCGGTGTGATGACCGACTATGAGGAGAAATTCCACAATATGGGCACGCCCATCAACCGCTGCGTGGGGACCATGGGCCCCCTGCCGGAGGAGATGAAAAACTGGGTGGACCCATTGGACAAGCCCAGGGAGCGGAGCACGGAGGCGCCGGAGCAGGAGGATTGAATCAGAGAACGGGGACTGGCGGAAGTGACCGCCGGTCCCTTTTTTGTCCGTATCAGGCGGACAGACCGGAGACAGAGAAGGGACTTTGTAAAGATTGTGTAAAATCTATGTAAGGTCTTTCAGGGCTGTCTTGAAGAGCACGAAAAGTTTTGTCATAATATCGCATGGAAAGTAAAAGGATAGAAATGAGAGCGGCGTGTGCCGCAAAGGGAGATCAAGCCATGCGACTGGAAGACATCTTTATGCTGTTCGGCGGACTTGCCCTGTTCCTCTACGGCATGAACATCATGAGCGAGGGATTGGAGATCGCCGCCGGCGACCGGCTGAAATCCATTTTGGAGAAGCTGACCTCTAACCGCGTACTGGGCATGCTGGTGGGCGCGGGCATCACCGCTGTTATCCAGAGCTCCTCGGCCACCACAGTGATGGTGGTGGGCTTCGTCAATTCAGGACTGATGACCCTGCGTCAGGCAGTGGGCGTCATCATGGGCGCCAATATCGGCACCACCGTCACCGGGCTGCTCATCGCTCTGGACGTGGGGCTGATCGCACCGCTGCTGGCCTTTGTGGGCGTGGTGCTCATGACCATGGTAAAAAAGCAGAAGGTCAACTGTATCGGCCAGATCGTGGCCGGCCTGGGCATCCTTTTCATCGGCATGGAGCTGATGAGCTCCTCCATGTCCCCTCTGCGGGACTATGAGCCCTTCGTGCAGCTGCTCACCCGCTTTACCAATCCGGTGCTGGGTATCCTGGCCGGCGCACTCTTCACTGCCCTGGTCCAGAGCTCTTCGGCCAGCATCGGCATTCTCCAGGCCCTGGCCCTCAGCGGCGTGATCGGCCTGGACAACGCGGTTTTTGTCCTCTTCGGCCAGAATATCGGCACCTGTATCACCGCGTTTATCGCCTCATTGGGCGGCAACCGGGAGGCCAAGCGCGCCACTCTGATCCACCTGATGTTCAACGTTATCGGTGCTGCCATCTTTACCGCCATCTGCCTGCTGACGCCCTTTGTAGAGGTGGTGCAGAGCCTGCTGCCCGGCAGTGTGCCCGGCCAGATCGCCGCTACCCACACTGTATTCAACATCGTCACTACTCTGATACTGCTGCCCTTCGGCGACCGGCTGGCCGACCTGGCCTGCCGCCTGCTGCCTGAACGGGAGGGAAAAGACGGCCGGGATTCCAGCATGGTGTTTGTAGACGAGCACCGCATGGGCTCCACCGCCATCGCCCTGTCTGAACTGCAGAAGCAGGAGGCCGCCATGTTTGCCCTGGCCCGGGAAAACGTGGAGCTGGCATTCGACGCCCTCATGGGCCGGGACGCCGAGAAGCTGCGTAAAGTGGCACGGCAGGAGGAGGACATCGACCTCTATAATGCGGAGATCACCCGGGTCATCGGCCACATGGCCACCCACGAGATGTCGGAGGCTGACTCGGAACGGTTCAACCGCATGCTCATCGTCTGCGGCAATATCGAGCGCATCGGCGACCACGCCATGAACATGGCCGAGTATCTGGAGCCGCTGAAGAAGCGCCACATCCACATGGACGACGAGACCATGCAGGAGCTGGAGAATCTGCGTATCCTGGCCACCCACGCCCTGCTGGCCATCGACTTTGAAGACGAGAACAACCGCCAGCGGGCGCTGGATACCGTAACGATCCTGGAGGCCGACAGCGATGACAAGAACCGCCAGTACCGGGCCGCCCAGATCCGCCGGATGCGCAGCGGAAACGTGGACCCCGAGCTGAGCATCCTCTACAGTGAGATCCTCACCGATATCGAGCGGATGCTGGACCACATGCTCAACATCGCCGAGGCCCTGTGCCCCGCCAATTGAACGACACAAAACAGACCGCGGCGGACGTTTGCGTCCGCCGCGGTCTTGCTTTATTTCGTTTTGCTTACGCCTCGTCCGCCAAAACGGAGGTCATCGTATAGGTACGGCAGTCCACCAGGCCGCGGTTGGTCAGGCGCAGGTCGGGGATGCAGGCCAGGGGGATGAGAGCCATGGTCATGAAGGGGGAGGGAAGGGTGCATCCGATTCCGGTCCAGGCCCGGCCCAGAGCGTCGGCCAGAGCGGCCATCTCCTCCGGGGCGCCCTCGCCCATGAGCCCGGCGATGGGCAGCGGGATGTGGCCCAGGACCTTGCCGTCCTTCACCACGCACATACCGCCCTGGGAGGCGATGAGGGTGTTGGCAGCCAGGGCCATGTCGGCGTCATTGGAGCCCACCACCAGCAGATTGTGGGCGTCGTGGGCCACGGTGGAGGCCATGGCGCCGCCGGAGATGCCGAAGCCGTGGACAAAGCCCATGCCCCTGGTGCCGGTGCCCTTGTGCCGCTCGAAGACCACCGCCTTGAGGATGTCCTGGGCAGGATCGGCCCCCAGAGCGCCGTCTCTGGGGGTGAGGGTGACGATGCGCTCCACGTCGGGCACCTTGCCGCCCATGACGCCGATGGCCCGCACCCGCTGGGGTGCGTCAGAGGGGGCGGCAAAGCGGAAGTCCTCCGGCTTCACCGGGCTGAGCCGGACGGTGGAACGGGCCCAGTCGGGACAGTCCCCCTCGGGGATGGGGGCGGTGAGGGCGCCGTCCCGGGCCACCAGCACGCCGTCCACAAAGACCTTTTGGACCACAAAATCCTTCAGGTCGGCGAAGAGCACCATGTCGGCGCATTTGCCCGGGGTGACCGAGCCCAGCTCGTGGTCCATCTGGAAGCACTGGGCGCAGTTGATAGTCACCATCTGGATGGCGGACACCGGGTCCAGACCCTCCTGCACCGCCCGGCGGAGGAGCCGGTCCAGATGGCCCTCCTCCATCAGGGTGTGAGGATGGGCGTCGTCGGTGATGAGGACGGCGAAGCGCCGGTCTACCCGGTGCTCGGTCACCGAGCGGATGACCTCGTGCAGGTCCCGCCAGCCGGAGCCCTCCCGCAGCATGGCGTACATGCCCAGACGCATCTTGGCCAGGGCGTCCTCCGCCCGGGTGGACTCATGGCAGCAGCGGATGCCGGAGGCGATATAGGCGTTGAGGCCCCGGTCAGTTTCGGGCACCGAGTAGTGGCCGGTGACGGTCTTGCCCGCTTTCAGAGTCTCGCCCACGATGTCGTGGGCGTGGTCGGAACCGGAGAGGATGCCGGGGTAGTTCATCATCTCGCCCAGGCCCACGGTGCGCCCGTCGGCCATGGAGGCGGCTACCTCGGCGGGGCCCACGAAGCCGCCGGTATCCTCAAAGCCGGGGACGGCGGGGACGCAGGAGGGCATGGTGAGCATGGCCTTGAGGGGGGTGGCGGCGGCGTCCTCCATCATGAACTCCACGCCCCGGGGCCCCAGCACGTTGCAGATCTCGTGGGGGTCGTGGTAGACGCCGGTGGTGCCGTGGGGCAGGACGGCCCGGGCGAAATTCCGGGGGGTCATCATGGAGGACTCAATGTGAATGTGCCCGTCCAGAAGGCCGGGTGCCAGGTAGGCGCCGCCGGCGTCGGTCACGTCGGTATCCGGTCCGATGCAGTGGGAGGCGTCAGGACCTACATAGGCGATGCGGCCCATGGCACAGGCTACGTCGGTGTGCTCCTGCAGCTCGCCGGTGCACACGTTGACCAGGGTGGCGTTGCGGATGACCAGCTCGGCCGGTGCGGAACCCTGGGCCACGGCGGCCAGGGTGCGGGTGGCCTTCCAAAGGGGAGTGCGGCAGTAGACGTTTTGCATGACAGTGCTCCTTTCCAGCATGGTGAAAGCCGCGGAGGACCGGATGGTCCCCCGCGGCTCCGGTCAGTTCAGCTTGTTCTGACGCGCCAGGTTCTCCGCCACGATGCGCTCCATGGCGTTGAGGATGTTCTCATAGCCGGTGCAGCGGCACAGGTGGCCCGAGATGAGCTTGCGCAGCTCGTCCCGGTTATACTGCTTGTTGGTGCCCACGATCTCCACCGCGGTCATGATAAGGCCGGGGGTGCAGAAGCCGCACTGGACGGCGGCCTCCTCGATAAAGGCGGTCTGGATGGGGGAGAGCTCGCCGTTGGGGCCCTTGATGCCCTCCACGGTGAGGACGCTGCGGCCGTCGGCCCAGACGCTGAGGTAGCAGCAGGAGTTGACGGCCTTTCCGTCCACCAGGACGGTGCAGGCGCCGCACTCGCCCACCTCGCAGCCCTTTTTCACGCTGGTGAGGCCCAGCCGGTCCCGCAGGGTGTCGGTCAGACACTCCCGGGTATCCACCGCCAGCTCCTCTTCTTTTCCGTTGACCTTCACATGGATGATGCTAAGCATGGATGTCACCTCCCGCAAACTGGACCGCCTGGAGGAAGGCCCGGCGGCTGATCTCCCTGGCGATCTGCAGCCGGAAGGCACGGGAGGCCCGCCAGCTGTCTCTGGGGTTGATCTCGGTGAGGATGTTCTCTCCCAGCTCCTTCACCAGTTCGGCGCTGAGGGCGCGGCCGGTGACCAGGGCCTCGGTTTTGGGGCAGCGGACCGGGGTGGGGGCCGCTACGCCGAAAGCGATGCGGATATCCTCCACCGTAGTCTGATCGGCCGAGAGCTTGAGAAGGACGGCGCAGCCCAGGGTGGAGATCTCCATGGCCTCCCGCTTGCCGTACTTGATGTAATGGCCGCTGTAGCCCTGATAGTTTTCCGGGGCGATGCGCACAGCGGTGAGGACCTCGTCGTGCTGCCGGACGGTCTTGCCGGGGCCGGCGTACCACTCCGAGATGGGCACCCGCCGCGTCCCGTCGGGGCCCTGAAGCTCCATCACGGCGTTGAGGGCCATGAGGGAGGGGGCGCTGTCGGCGCTGGTGACGCCGTTGCACACGTTGCCGCCGATGGTGCCCATGTTGCGGATCTGGGGGCTGCCCACCTGGTCCACCGCCTGACACAGCATGTTGATCCGGGGACGGAGCAGGGGGGAGTTGGTGATCTCGGAGAAGGTGCAGCCCGAGCCGATGACGATGGCGCCGTCCTCCTTCACACGGATCTGCCGCAGCTCCTCCAGACCGTGGAGGCTCACCAGATGGCAGCCCGCCCGGCGGCCCTCCCGGGTCTGGATGAGCACGTCGGTGCCGCCGGCGATGAGCTGGGCTTCCGGGTCACGGCCAAGGGCGGCAACGGCGTCGGCCACGCCGGAGGCCTGATAATACCGTTCAATATCATACATACAGATGACCCTCCTTTAGTCGATGAGCCCGGCGGCGGCAAAGGCCTCCACCAGCTTCTGGGGGCTGAGGGGCAGACTGTCGATGGCCACGCCGGTGGCGTGGAGCACCGCGTTGCGGATGGCCGGCGCGCCGGGGATGGCGGGGGGCTCGCCCAGGGCCTTGTTCCCGTAGGGGCCGGTGGGGTCGGGCACCTCCACAAAGGCGGCCTGCAGGTCGGGGGTATCCATGGCCGTGGGGAGCTTGTAGTCCAGCAAGTTGTTGTTCAAAGGTTTGCCCTTGGCGTCGAAGAGCAGCTCCTCGCTCAGGGCGTAGCCCAGTCCCATGCTCATGCCGCCGTGGACCTGGGCCGCGGCCAGCTGGGGATTGATGAGGGTGCCCGAGTCGTGGACGTTGACGATGTTGAGGACCTTCACCTTGCCCAGGGGGATATCCACCTCCACCTCGGCAAAGCAGCAGCCGCTGGCAAAGGTGTTAATCTTGCAGTGGGAGGTCTCCTCGGCGGTGATGTGGACCGAGCGGTCCAGGCTGTAGAAGGCCTCCACCGCCACGTCGGCCACCGGGCGCAGGACCGCTCCCGTGACGGTATCCACGATCTGATCCTCCCGGAGGTCCAGGTTCTCCACCGGGTAACGCAGGGCGTAGGCGGCGTAGTCCAGGATCTTCCGCTTGAGGGACGCGCCGGTCTTTTTCACGGCCATGCCGCTGACATAGGTCTGGCGGGAGGCGTAGGCGCCGGTGTCGAAGGGGGTGATATCGGTGTCTTGGACGGTGGAGATGTGGATCTTTTCCAGGGAAATGCCGGTGGCCTCGCTGGCCATCTGGGAAAAGACGGTGTCCGCGCCCTGGCCGATCTCGGTGGCGCCCATCTGGACCTGAACCGAGCCGTCCTGATGGAGCACCATGCGGCAGGAGGCAGTCTCCAGCGAGATGGGATGTACGCCGGTCTTGTAGCAGAAGATGGACATGCCCACGCCCCGGCGGATGGGGCCGGTCTGATCCCGGTACTTCTCCCGCAGCGCATCCCAGCCGATGATCTCACGGCCCTTTTCGATGGCGGCCTTCAGGCCGTAGCTGTTGAACTTCACGTGGGTATGGGGATCCTCATAGCCGCTCTCCATGCAGTTTTTCAGGCGGAACTCCAGCGGGTCCATGCCGATGGCACGGGCCAGATCGTCGGCCAGGCACTCGGTGGCGAAGCAGGATTGGGGGATGCCGTAGCCCCGCATGGCGCCGCCCACGGCGATGTTGGTGTACACCGTGCTGGCCTCGCACTCCAGGGCCTTCTCATCCCGGTAGAGCTGCTTGAAGCCGTTGATGGCGTTGGCCACGATGGCGTGGCCGTGGGAGGCGTAACCGCCCTGGTTGGACAGGGCCTCGCACTTCCGGGCCACGATGCGGCCGTCAGGCCGGACGGCGCCGGAGACATGGAAGGTGATGGCGTGGCGGACCCGGGTGGAGGCGAAGGTCTCTTCACGGGAGACCTCCAGCTTTACCGGACGGCCCCCCACCTGGAGGGAGAGCCAGACATTGAGGGGCTCATAGAGCACGTCCTGCTTGTTGCCGAAGCCGCCGCCGATGTAGGGCTTGATGACCCGGATGCTGCCCCAGGGCACACCGGTGGCCTGGCCGATGACCCGGCGGACGATGTGGGGGATCTGGGTGGAGGTGACCACGTTGATCTTCCCGTCGGCCTGCCAGGCAAAGGAGTTGGGCAGCTCGATGTGGGAGTGCTGGACGGTCTGGGTGCGGTAGGTCTTGCTGACGGTGACCAGGCCCTCCTCGGAGGCGGCGGCCTCCTCATAGCTCATATCGCCCAGCCGGAAGCCGGAGTGGGCCAGGATGTTGTCCGGCTTCTCCTCATGGACGGGGACGGCGCCGGGGGCGGTGGCCTGCTCCACCGTGACGTAGGGCTCATAGGTCTCATAATCCACCTTGATGAGGCGGGCGGCCCGGTCGGCGGCCACATTGTCCTCTGCCACGATGGCGGCGATGTCGTCGCCGTAGAACCGCACCCGGCGGTTGAGCAGTTTGCGGTCGGCCACATCCTGGTGGGCCTTTTCCACGGACCAGGGATGGCCGGGGGTGGGGAACTGGACATCGGGCACGTCGAAGCAGGTAACGATCTTGACCACGCCGGGGACGGCCAGAGCCTCCTCCAGATGGAAGGCCTTCACCACGCCGGAGGCAATGGTGCTGTGTACGACTTTGGCTACCAGAAACTCGCGGGGCTCCAGATCGGAGGTGTACTTGGCGCTGCCGGTGACCTTGTCCCGGGCGTCCACCCGGAGGACGGATTTACCAACTGCCATATGGTATCGCTCCTTTCAGAGTGGGTCTGTGAAATGGGGTGGGAAATTCGCTTTCGCTGACGGCCCGGAGGGGCCGCCGGCGAAAACGGCGGACCGGAAGGTCCGCGGCCGGGGACGGACAGCGCCGCCCCCGGCCCCATCGGTATCAGAGAACAAAGTACTTGGCAACAAAGAGGATGGCCAGCACGTACATCAGCGGGCTGATGGTGCGGCGCTTCTCGGCGCCGGAGAACATGTTGATGATCACGTAGGAGATGACGCCCATGGCAATGCCCTCGGAGATAGAGTACATGAAGGGCATGCAGATCATGCAGATAAAAGCGGGGATAGCCTGGGCGGGGTCGTTGAAGTCCACCTTCAGGATGGAGCTGACCATCAGGAAGCCCACCACGATGAGGGCGGGAGCGGTGGCGAAGGAGGGAATGGCCAGGAAGATGGGGGAGAAGAACAGGGCCAGGCCAAAGAGTGCAGCGGATACCAGGCCGGTCAGGCCGGTGCGGCCGCCCTCGGCCACGCCGGAGGCGCTCTCCACGAAGGTGGTGATGGTGGAGGTACCCAGGGCGGCGCCGGCGGTGGTGCCCACCGCGTCGGCCAGCAGGGCGCCGCGGATCCGGGGCAGCTTGCCGTCCTTATCCAGCATATCGGCCTTGGAGGCCACGCCGATGAGGGTGCCCAGAGTATCGAAGAGGTCCACAAACAGGAAGGCGAAAATGACCACCAGGAACTCGGGAGAGAATACACGGGAGAAGTCCATCTGCATCAGGGTGGGGGCGATGCTGGGCACGTGGATGCCGGCGGAGAAGTCGGGCAGCAGGCTGAAGAAAGCCGTGTTGTCCGGCACATAGAGGCCCGTGAGCTGGCAGAGGATGCCCAGAAGCCAGGTGGCCAGAATACCGATGAGGATGTTGCCCTTGACCTTCTTCACGATGAGCAGCGCGGTGATGAGCACGCCGATCAGGGTCAGAATGACGGTAATGCCCTCGGTCCGGAACGTGCCGGCCGCCAGGGAGCCCTTCATGGAGAACACGGAGATCAGGGTGGAGTCGTTATTCACTACCAGATGGGAGTTCTGCATGCCGATGAAGGCAATGAAGAGTCCGATACCGGCAGAGACTGCGTGCTTGAGCGGGGTGGGGATGGCGTTGAAGATGGCCTCGCGGACATTGGTCAGGGAGAGCAGGATAAAGATCACGCCCTCCACAAAGACGGCGGCCAGGGCCATCTGCCAGGAATAGCCCATCTGGCCCACCACGGTAAAGGCAAAGTAGGCGTTCAGGCCCATGCCTGCGGAGAGAACGAAGGGGTAGTTGGACAGCAGGGCCATCAGCACCGTGGCGATGAGGGAGGCCAGACAGGTGGCGGTGAAGATGGCGCCCCGGTCCATGCCGGAGGCGCTGAGGATGTTGGGATTGACGGCCAGGATGTAAGCCATGGTCATAAAGGTGGTGATGCCGGCGATGACCTCGGTCTTGACATCGGTTCCCCGTTCGGTCAGGTGAAACAGTTGATCCAGGTTGCGACTCATGATAATACCTCTCTTTCTCCAATCATTGAATAACAGAAGCGGCAGGGATGAGTGCGGTGGCTGGGATGCTGCTGATATGAACTAGAAGAGCTGGACACCGTCCACGAATTTGTGGAGGATGTCCCTGTCCTCGGACAGGTAAATGGTACGCTCCAGACGCTGCTGGAGGGGAAGGGCGCCGGCGGGATCATAGCGGCTGTCATCGATGACCAGTACGTCGCACCGGTAGCCCGGCGCGAAGGAGCCGGCCTTGCCGAAGAAGGAGCCGCCGCCCGCCGTGCCCAGCCAGAAGGCCTCGGCGGCGGTCAGGGGCGCCAGGGAGGGGTCAAGGAGCCGCCAGCGCAGCTTGGAGACCTGGATGGCATCGGCCATGGCCCGGAAGATGGAGCAGTGGGTGCCGCCTGCCACATCGCTGCCCAGGCCCACGGGGATGCCCTCCTCCAGGTAGCGCCGCACCGGGGCCACGCCGGAGGACAGGTTGGTGTTGGAGGCCGGGCAGTGGGCCACGTATACCTGCCGCTCCCGCATGAGGGCGATCTCAGCGTCGTCGCAGTAAACGCAGTGGGCCATGATGGTAGGGCAGCCCTCCCCGCCGAAGAGGCCGAGGGAGGCATAGGCGTCGCCGTAGCCTGCGGCGGAGGGGCACAGCTCCCGCACCCAGGCCACCTCGCTGGGGTTCTCAGACAGGTGGGACTGGACGGGGAGGCCGGTCTCCTGCTGGAGGCGGCCCAGCTCTTTCATCAAAGCGTCGCTGCAGGAGGGGATGAACCGGGGGGTGAGGATGGGGGTCACCCGGCGGAAACGGCCTTCCGCCGCTGCCAGCCACGCCCGGGTGTCCCGGACAGCGGCTTCAGCGCTCTCCTCCTGCAGGCCGGGAGAGCTGTTGCGGTCCATGTTCACCCGGCCAACCATGGCGGAAAGGCCGGCCTCCTCCAGCAGCTCCATGAGCAGCAGCGTGGCCGGGGTGTGGAGGGTGGCAAAGACGCACAGCCGGGTGTTGGGACCCCGCCGCACGTCCTCCACGAACCGGGTATAGGCGGCGCGGGCATACTCCAGGTCCCGGTATTTGGCCTCCTCCGGGAAGGTGTGGGTATTCAGCCAGTCCAGCAGCTCCATGTCCATGCCCAGGCCCCGGAAGGTGTACTGAGGGGCGTGAACATGGAGGTCGGTGAGTCCCGGCGTTACCAGCTTTCCGGTGCAGTCCAGCAGGGGGAGGCGGTCATAGCCCTGGGGAAGTTCCTCTGAAACACCGGCGCACCGCCCCTCCAGACAGAGCAGATAGCCGCCGGGGACCGTCTGCAGGGACTGGGGACTGCTGCTGTAACAGATATCCCCTTTCAGGATAAACGAGTCAGATTTCATAGCATTCTCCTTTCCGTGGGGCCGGTCTCCGGGCATGAGGGGTTCCCGCCCGCCACGGCCGGCCGCTGGCTCCTGCGGGACCCGGGGGAGAGCGGGGCTCCTCCGGCGGCAAAGAAAAAGCTACCGTCCCAGCCGCGCAATAAATTCCCAAGCTCCGTCCCGGGAACTTATAGCGCGGCTATTTCCGGTAGCCGGTAGAGACGCCCAACCCTATTATGGGCTTATATAAGCTCTGACTCATATGTACTTGTGAAAGTGAAAGCTTCCTCTTTCTGATTCTAGTATAATACCTAAAAAACTTTTTGTCAATCTGCTTTTTTATTATTCTTTTTCACAAAAATTGCCGTTCTTTTTCTCTGTCAGGGCCAAGCGCAGCCAATCCTGGTATTCCAGCATCTCCCGGCGGTCCGGCGTGATCTGCAGCACGTAGTTCACCCGGCCCAGAAGCCGGAGCAGATAGACCTGCGGCGGGTCGGAGACGCCCCGGCGGCGGAGGTGTTCCTCCACGCCGAACCGGCGGCAGAAGTACAGCTCCTGGCGGAGGGCCCGCCGGTATTCCACAGGGACGGCGGGGGTCCGGTTGACCACGACGCCGGTGACGGTCTGCCGCTGGCCGGGATACATGAGCCTGGTCTTGCCGTCGTTGAGGAACAGGCCCAGCTCCCGCAGCCGGTCCCGGACCATACGGATGACCTGGTCCGGGTCAAAGCGGCCGGAGAAGGCCATATCGTCGCAGTAGCGGGTGTAGACGACGCCGTGCTCCCCGCACCAGCGGCCCACGGCGCGGTCAAAATCGTACAGGATGATGTTGGCGATGGCGGGGGAGGTGGGTGCCCCCTGGGGAAGGCCGTCCTGATAATAGCAGAGCATGGACAGCAGGACCCGGAGGGGTTCCGCGTAAATGGAGGACGGAAAGGCCCGCTCCTTCACCGTGGAATAGAGGACACTGCTGAAGAAATCCCGGATGTCCAGCCGGAGCAGCATGGGCGCGCCGGCGTGGGGCCGGGCGTTGCGCAGGGCGGAGCCACCGGGGCGGTAGGCCGTGGCGTGGCCTGACACCGGCATGTAGGCCAGCAGCTGCTGAGCAATACGGCGCTGGATCTGCCGGAGCACCGGGTCGGGAACGGACAGGTGCCGTTCCCTGCCGCCGCTCTTGAGGATGGACACGGTGCGGTAGTGGCGGCTGAGCCGGTTGCTGACGGCATAAAGCGTCCTGGCAGGGACGCCCAGGTCTTTTTCCAGGGAGGAGAGCTCCCGGTATACGATCATATTCTGCTCTCCTCCCTTCCTGCTGCGGAACGATACCATGTGTATGCGGAAGTGCGCCGCAGTATTTGAAAAGCACACGCAGTGTGCTGGAATACTGCAAGCAGCTTCTGCTGAGCGCAGCGAATACGGCGGGAAAACGCGTTCCGGCGGCGACTCGCCGCCGGCGCCAACAGACGTTGGGCAAAAGCTATCGTTCCTTATCTGGATGATACCACGCAGGGCTGGAAAGAGCAAGGGGGAGACGCTGACGATCAGAGGTTCCTTGGCCGCGTTATGATGTGCTGCCGCTGCGGATCGTTCTGTGAGCGGCCGCCTGGGCCGGAAAGCACATGGAGCCGGGCCCCGATGGGCCCGGCTCCATGTGCTTTCGTATGGTTTTCAGTACGCGTATATACGTTTTCTCTTATTTATGCGCTGCAGCGGCCCGGTGTGTTTTTTTCAATCTCCGCTTCCGAATCACGAAAAAGCAGACCATAGCCATGGCTGCGGCACAGCTTCCGATGGCCAGGACAGGCCACAGGAAGGGGGAGGAGATCCTCTGCCGCGACGCCTCAAGGGTAAAGCTGGTCCCGGCGGCTGTGAATACGCAGCAGCTCCCGTCCTGATCCCACTGAAGCGGTGTGCTGCCCTCTTCCGTCCGCAGAGAGAGGGAGAACTTCCGCCACTGCGCCGGAGGCGTGAAGCGGACGGTATGCGTCTGCGCGTCATTTGTTCCCGTCAGTGTGACGGACCACTGCTCCAACTCTTCTGTTTGAGCGACAGGTTCTGCCCGCAGAGCCGCGCGGCCGTCAAACACACCTTCCACCAGCAGGACCGCATGTGCGCTGTCGCGCATGGCGTCACTGGCCAGCGTGGTCAGACAGGGCGTATAGACCGCATTGATCACATGGTCGATGGTGACATGCGTCTCTCCGATATCCTCCCAGACACCGTAATATCCCTCTTTATCGGGAACTTCCGGGGCTTCACGGGTAGAGAGCGCATCGCCGTAGGAGAAATGGACGGTCTCCATGATCTCGTCTTCCACCATGTAGGTCAGGGTAAAACTGTGGAAAGGGGAGGGAACGTTTTCTTCCTGGATCAGGTCCGCATAGGCCACCGGCTCGGCCTGACCGGCATAGCTGATGCCGTCCACGCCGGCCAGGGGACCTTCCACAAACCGGTTTGCGGAAATAGCGCCGTTCTCCCGGTCCCATTCGCCGGCCACAGAGCCGGTATAGCCCTCGGAGTCCTCCACTGATGTCAGACTGACGCATTGGCAGATCTCACAGCCATAGCCTGCGATGCCGCCTACGTAGCTGCCGCCCGACAGGGTGGACTTGGACCAGCAGCTCCGGATGATGGATCTGGAGGTACCGGCGATGCCGCCCACATAATCCCCATCGGTGCTTTGAATAAAGCCGTAGTTTTCGCAGCCCAGCACATAGCCCAAGTCCATGCGGCCCACTGCGCCGCCTGCCGCATCCTTTTTGGCGGTGACCGGGCCGTGGTTGACGCACTCCTGCAGGATAGCCCGGGTCTCATAGCGGAAGTCGAAGGATTTCTCACCCACCTCGGTGATATCGTCCTCCGGGTCAAAATCATGCTCGACAGCCATGGCGCCGGCAATGCCGCCCACATTCAAGTCACCCTCCACAGCGCCCAGATTGGCGCAGCCCCGGGCCTTTCCCAGTGTGGTGCTGCTGATACGCTCCGCAGAGACGTCGCTCCACAGTTCACCGGAGTCAGTGTCTCTGGCGTCAGAGAAGGCGTCCAGAAGCAGATCGGCGATGAGCTGGAACTGATCTCCCAGGTCACGGATGTCGCCGGAGAGGGTATCGCCGGAGGCATCCATCTCATCCCGCAGCAGGTCCATCTGGTCGCTGATGCCGGTCACCGCGCTGTGGAGACCGTCCTCTGCCTGGTGAAAATCATCCCCCAGCTTGTCAAACTCCACCGGATCACGGCTGGAGAGGTCGTCAAACAGGCTGTGGATCTCGTCGGCGGTGTCGCCCAGCTCCCGGGTACCCTCCTCAAAGAGGTCCATGGCGTCGGACAGCGTGGACATGGCGTCGGACAGCGTGGACATGGCGTCCTCCATGCCGACGGACATGTCTGCAAACTGGGAGAGAGCGTCCCGCAGTTTCTCCATGGAGCTGTCCATGGTGTCGCAGAAGCTGGAAAACTCCCCCAGTGCCTGGACGGTACGCCGGATGCTCTGCTGTACCGCGCCCCAGTCCAGGCTGACGCTGTCCAGCGCGGCGGCGATACTCTCGACCAGCGTGGATGCCGTGGCGGCGGCGGCGTCAAAACTGTCCCTGAGCAGGTAGAGGCAGGCGGTCAGATAGCCGGGGAGCTCACTGGGGTCCCATTCCCCCTCCTCCAGAAGGCGGCATAATTCCTCCACGGCCTCACTGCAGTCATCCAGGGCGGCAGAGAGGTCCTGTGCCCCTCCTCTGAGTATCTGCAGGGCCCGCTCGGCCGCTTCCTGATCCTCCACGACTAGGGCGTTGGACAGGTCCCTGGCGGCCTGCCGGATGTCTTCAAAAGCGCTGCGGGCCTGCCTGAGTCCGCTGCGAAAGCGGTCTGTGGCCTCGGACAGGGTGTCCAGCCCGTCCGCTCCGCGCCCCATGGCTGCGGACATCTGGTCCAGGCTGTCCTCCAGCACGTCCATCCCGTTAGCCATGGTGTCCAGGATATCTTCGGCGTTGGAGGTGATCCCCTCCAGCTGGTCCAGGGTATCCGCCAATGTGTTGGAGGCGTCGTTGACAGTGTCGATGCTGCCGTCGGCCCAGGTGCTCATGATATCAGCCAGGTCGGAGGCGCTGTCTGTGGCGGACCGGGTGTAGTCGGAGAGCCGGTCCAGCCGGTCTGAAAGGGTGTTCTTACTGCCTTCCGTGTGGTCGAGGGCGTCATCCACCATGCTGCTGAGGCGGTCCAGCTCATCCTTCAGTTCATCAATGGTATCCGGGCTGAAAATGAGCCGGATATCGGGGGCGATCTGCCCGGCGATCCCCCCTACGTCCTTGCGTCCCTTCACGATCCCGGTATTCACACAGTTTTCCAGGTATCCGGAAGAACGGCCCGCCACACCGCCTACATTGTAGCCCACATGGGGATAGCCGATAGTGCCTGTGTTCCGGCAGCTGCGCACCACGCCGTTGGAAAAGCCCGCGATCCCGCCGGTGTCCGTGGTGGTGTCCAGGACCTCCTCCCGGTTCAGGCTGCTGAAACCGTCCTCCAGGCTCTGTTCTTTTTCCTGGTGTACGGTATTGACCGCGCTTTTGTTGGTACAGCCGGTGATGGTGCCGGCGTTATGCCCGGCGATGCCGCCGGTGACGGAGCCCTCTGCCGTACAGCGGTAAATGGAGCCCGCGGCCTCATTGATGCCGGCGATCCCGCCCACCTGGCGCTTGCCTTCCACGGTACCCTGAAAGGAGCAGTCCAGAAGCGTCCCCTTGTTGCTCCCTGCAATGCCGCCCACGCAGGTCTGCTCTCCCACTGCGGACACAGTGCCGGCCACATGGAGGTCACGGACCACCGCGCCCTCCTGAATATAGCGGAACAGTCCCTGGTAAGAGGCTCCCGACTGCAGGGACAGACCGGAAATGGTGTGGCCGTTGCCCTCAAAGGTGCCGCCGAAGGTGGGAATGGGGGAAAGATCTGTACCACTCAGGTCAATGTCCGCCTCCAGCGTCACGGTCTTTCCCCGTGACCAGGTGTCCAGTGTACAGTTTTGGGCGAGGCGGATCAGATCCTCCGCGCTTCGGATGGAAATGACCGGACTTTCCGCGGCCAGCGCGGCATACGGCAGGACCAGGGACAAGATCAGCAGGAAGGCGAGGGCTGCGGACAACAGCCGGATACTGCGTTTATGCGTTTTCATCTTTCCTGTCCCTCCTCTTCCTGCCGGAGCGGCGAGGCCCGGCGGACATTGACCACCGCCGTCACGTCGCCCTCCAGAACGCCGTGGACCTCCGCGTCGATCCTGCCGGAGATGGTGCCCCTGACTCTGCCGTCCAGGTAAACTTTTCCGCTGGCACTGGAGGTCTGGGTCAGCGCCGGATATTTGATGTTGAATGCCGTCCGTTCCACGATGGCGTCACCCAGCAGCAAGATCTCCGGCAGTACGCCCATCACCAGTATCATGGAGATGATGGTGCCACGGCCGATGCAGCTGCCCACGCCGTAGATGGCAGTGTCGGAGGTCAGCTTGCCGATGAGGGTGCCGGCACAGGTCAGGATGGTGCCTGAGGTGAAAACGGTGGGAAAGGCCAGACTCAGTGTCTCGATCATGGCCTCCCGGGGCGGCATGGTCCGCTTGAGCTCCTGATAGCGGGAAGAGATGACGATGGCATAGTCGATATTGGCGCCCATCTGGATGGAGCTGACCACCAGGTAGCTCATAAAGAAGATGTAAGTGCCCCGGATGGCGGGTACGGCGAAATTGATCCAGATACTGCCCTGGATGACCAGGATCAGCAGGATGGGAAGGCCCACCGACTGGAAGGTGAACAGCAGCACGATGATTACGAACAGGATGGACAGCACGCTGATCAGCACGTTGTCATTGACGAAGGAGGCGGCCAGGTCGTAGTCGCTGGTGGAGTCGCCGGTGATGTAAAAAGTGCCGGGCGCATAGTACCGGCCCACGACCTCATGGAGACGGTCCAGAAAGGCGAAGGTCTCTTCACCCTCCTCCGGCAGGTCCACCTTCAGGACCATTCGGGAATAATCCGCACCCTGAAGCTGGGCCAGTGCGTCGGTGATCTGCCCGTGCATGTCGTCCAGGTCTGCCTGGTCCTCACTGTCCAAAGTGACGTAACCCTCGTCCACCCGGTCATAGAGAAACAGGAACATATCCAGGATAGAGACACTGTAGTTATCGATGTTGTTGACGATGCGGCCGTATTCCTCCAGATCGGCGGCGTAGGCAGTATAGAGCAGGCGGACCATCTCAATATCCATATCCACCAGCTCGGAGAACTGACGGGGCGTCAGCCGGTCGGTGAGCACGTAGTCCTCGTCCTCGATCTCCACGTTGGCCAGGCCTGCGGCCGTATCCACCTCGTCCAGCGCTTCCAGGGCGGCCAGCAGGCGGCCCTCGGCGGCATAATCACCGGCTGGGACAATGACCGCCATGACGTTCTGAGTGCCGAAGCGGGACTCGATGGCCTCCGCCTGCAGCATGGCGCTGCTCTTTTTATCGGTCTCGATGAGGCTGTCGCCATAGCCGTAGGGGCACTGACCGGAGAAATAGAAGGCAGCAGCCAGAACACAGACAAAAACAGGGGGGACCACATACTTGAGCCTGGTGACGATCCGTCCCCACAGGGTGATCCTGGGGATAAAAACGCGATGGTGAGTCCGGTCTATAAGCTTGCTGAACAGCATCAGCAGGCCCGGCATCAGAGTGAATACTGTCAGGATACTGCACAGGATGGACTTGATGAGTACCATACCCATGTCAAAGCCGATCCGGAACTGCATGAACATCATGGCGGCCAGGCCGGCCAGCGTGGTCAGACAGATGGAGGAGATCTCAGGGATGGCCTTGCTCAGCGCCAGGATACAGGCGTCCCGGGCGGGAGCGTGCTCCCGTTCCTCGCTGAAGCGGTGGCAGAGGATGATGGCATAGTCGATGGCCAGAGCCAGCTGCAGAACTGGCGAAATGGAGTTGGAGATAAAAGAAATTTCACCAAAAATGAAGTTGGTGCCCATATTCAGCAGCATGGCCGACAGAAAAGTGATGATCAGCACCGGGATCTCACCATAGGTTCTGGAGGTCAGCAGAAGGACCAGGACCACAATGACTGCAGCGATGGCCATGATAACGTTCATCTCCGATGCCAGGGTGGCAGACTGGCTCTCGCCCACCGTGCTGGAGATGGAGACGTCATAACCGGACAGAGTCTCCCTGAGTGCCTCCATGGCGGCAAGACTGACGGGGTCATCCTCCTCGCCCTCGAAGGTCACGTCGAACAGGGCGGCGGACTCGCGGTAGTGGTCGTAGCGGTCCTCCGCGTCATCTTCGTCCCCGAAGTCCACGGCGGAGACGCCCTCGATCGACTCCAGCGCATCCACCAGCGGCAGGGCCTGGTCATACGGGATGTTGGATACCATCACCCGGGCTGTGCCAAAGGTGGTGAACTGGTCCTCCATCACGCTCAGACCCTGGCGGGTCTCCGTGTCCTCAGCCAGATAGTCGGTGATATCGTTGTTAACGGTCACCCAGTTCCGGGAAAACAGGGAAAAGAGGATGGCCGCACTATAGATCAGGAAAAACAGGTTCCTTTTATCTACGATCCATGTGGCCAAGTGAACAAAGAAACCGGGTTTTTGCTTGGTTTGCTTCATATAGATTCCTCCGCGCAATGGTTCACAGGCATTCGTCCGTATGACCGCTTAAAACATCCTCAATGGGAAAGTCTCCCTTCTCTGTGTGGAGTACCGCCCGCAGGCCGGCTTCTGAAAGCGTACCCTTCAGGACCCCGGGGACCTCACTTACCGCTGTCCGCAGGGCGCCGGTCATCTGAAATGCATATTCCGGTATGAAACTGCCGGTGAACAGGTTCTCACCGCCCAGAAGCCCCAGTATGATGCGTCCGCCCTGAAGATGGATCTCCGCCGTCCCTTTTTTGACGCCCATGGGGCTTTGCATCCGGATCCGGTAGATATTATCCTGCATATACAAAATTCCTCCTGTCCATGATGCACTGACTATACGCCGGAGCATCCGGAAAATACAATCCGTAACTTCCGCCGAATGTGTAAAACTACACATTCGGGAGGGATTGTGCAGTCTTTTCAAACGGAGGATTTCCAACAGATTCCTGAAGTTTGTGTAGTGATTTTTCCGGGAGGCTGTGGTATATTGGGAAAAAGGCGGTGGTGGATACGAAGCAGGAAGAGCTGTCTTACAACCGGAAAAAACAGATGGCGGAGTCCCTGAAAAAGCTGATGGCGCGCAAGCCCCTGCAGAAGATCACCATTCAGGAGATCGCCGACGACTGCGGTATGAACCGGTACACCTTCTATTACCATTTTAAAGACATTTATGATCTGCTGGCCTGGATGTTTCAGGAGGAAGCCCTGTCCCTGATCCGCAGGAGCGACAACTGCCTTACCTGGCAGGATGGGTTCCAGCTGTTTCTCCGTACCATCCGGGAAAACAAAGCGGTGTGTAAATGCGCCCTGGACAGTTTGGGACAGGAGGCGCTGCGGAATATGTTCTATCAGGAGGTCACGCACCTGATGGACCTGTTCCTGGCCGATGTAAAGGGCAAGCACCAGATCTCGGAGGAATACCAGAGCTTTCTGGGCAATTTTTATATTGCGGCCCTCAGCGGCATCGTTATGGAGTGGGTCCGCCGGGATATGGACCTCTCTGAAGAGACCATGATGACCTACCTGAGGCTGACCTTGGAAAACCAGATCGAAGAGGCGTTCCTGCGGGCAGAGCGGGAGGGGCTTTGAAAGAGAGGGAGAAGAATGGCGCACAAGATCATTTCCATCGGCCGGCAGTTTGGCAGCGGCGGACACGAGATCGGGGCGGAGACCGCCCGCCGGCTGGGCGTGAAGTGTTATGACAAGGAACTGATCGCCTTGGCGGCGGCACACGGGGAACTGAATCACGAAAAGCTGACGGGCTTCGATGAAAAGCAGGAAAATCCATGGCTGTATGAGGCGGTCTACGAAGGGAATCACCACGTTCCCAAGGGCCGGTCCTTTTCGGCAGTCTTGTATCAGCTGCAAAGTGAGGTCATTCGGGCCATCGCCCAACGGGAGGACGCTGTCATCGTCGGCCGGTGTGCCGATCAGATCCTCCGGGAGGCCGGCGGTGTAAAGCTGCTGACGGTGTTTATCGCCGCGCCCTTCAGGGACCGTGTGGAGCGGAAAATGAAACTGGAGGGCCTGGACCGGAAGAAGGCGGAGGCGCTGGTCAGGAAGGCGGATAAACAGCGGGAGCTGTATTATCATTCTTATACAGGGCTGGAGTGGGGAAGACCGGATGGTTTCGACCTGTATTTTGACTCCCATGAACAGAACAGGGAGGAGATCATCCAGGGAATTATGAGTGCTTACGCTGCTTTGGACTGAGCTGTGCCCGCAGGCGTTCCCGAAATACCTCGTCTGTTTGCACATGCGCGCTTCAAAAGCTTACAAGGCGGACTGGAGCAGAGAAAGCAAATGTGCACAGCCTGCGCAACACCTGTGTAATTCTGTGATGCCGGAACGATGCTCTCTTTCATAAAGGGTCAAACAACAAAAAAAGTCCTGAAACCTATGAGGTTTCAGGACTTTTTTGGCAGCGGGTGAAGGATTCGAACACAAAAAAGGGAAAATGAGCGGCGGTCAGCGTAGTGAAATGCTGACCGCCGCTTATTATGTCTGAGCCGGGGGCAGGAAGCATTTCTATTCTAACAGTCCCATAGGAAATGCTCACTGGTATTCACTTCTGTGTATTACAGAACAGGGGCGACGGCTCAACACCGCCGCCCCTTTGGTCGCCTTGGGGTTTTATGTGGATTGAAGGTTACTTCATGTAGCGGTAGATGGTTGCTTGAGCAGCTTAATTACTTACCAAACCGCCTCCACAGGAAGGTCACGATCTGGGCGCGGGTGCAATACGCGTCGGGGCTGAAGGTGGTGTCGCTGGTACCGCTGGTGATGCCGTTCTCCACGGCCCAGTTCACAGCGTCCGCGTAATAGGCGTTAGCCGCAACGTCCGTGAAGGAATTGGCTGTGCCAGCTGCGGGCATGTTCTCAGAACGCCACAGGAAGGTGACGATCTGCGCCCGGGTGCAAGTTGCGTTGGGGCTGAACGTGGTATCGCTGGTACCCTTGGTTATGCCCTGTTCCACAGCCCACAGCACGGCGTCGTGGTAGTAGGCGTCAGCAGCCACGTCGGTGAAAGGCATGGTGCCGGACTTAGGAGCTGGGGACCCGGCAGCACGCCACAGGAATGTGACGGCCTGGGCACGGGTGCAGGTGGCATTGGGAGAGAATGTGGTCTCGGAGGTCCCCTTTGTGACACCCTTGAGTACCGCCCAACTCACCGCGTCCGCATAGTAGGCATTGGCGGGAACATCGGTAAAGGTTACGATGCCGCTCAACGGTACAAGTTCGGCCTCGATGGTGACTGCGGTGCCGGGCATCGTGAAGCTGTATTTGTTGTTGCCAAGAGGAGTCACAAGAATATTATTACCCTTTTTGTCCGTCACTGTGACGGTCTGCACACCATAGCCATCATCCGGGGTGACAGTGACCGTAACGAGCTGGCCTTCGGATGCGTTGGTGGGGCTGACAGAAATGCTGCCGTTCTCCGGCTCTTCCGGTACAGTTACCGGATTCCCGGAAGATCTTGAACTGACACGCACCTCCTTCTCTGCGTAGTTGGTGTGGTTGTCGGAATCCCTCACCTTAACGATGTACTTGCCGGAAGGAAGCGCCGTCAGGGTGTTGGCGTCCTGCCACAGAGACCGGGAAACAACGGTGCCATCCGCCTGAACGGTGTCCACAGTGTCATCGCTGTCATCGTTGGGAGTGCCCTTGTCATTGAGGGTCAGCTTGCCGGAAGCCTCCAGATCCAGATTGTAGATTGCATACTCCAGAGCGCCGATGCCGCCGGTGGCGGACACGGTGATGGAACCATTGGACGCGGGAGTCGTTTTCACGCTTTGGATAATGACCCTCAGGAACTCGACCGTAAGGGCCATGGGGCCGGTAATCACGCTCGGTGCATGGACGTCACGGACATAAAGGACATAGTCTCCCACATCCAGTCCGGTCAGTTCATCGGCCTTCTTCCACTCTGTGTTCTCGTCCAGAGCCGGGACATCTTTTCCGACGACGGGCAGCAGGGCAAACTCATAGCTGCCAGCCGCCTTACCGGCTGCCTTGGAGGCATCGCTGTCATAGACGCCGCCGGTGACCTGGTCCAGGTCAATTATGACCTTGCCATCACTGTTGGAGGTGTAGACCGTCTGTCCCTTCTCATCCGTGGAGCTGGTCTCTGTCACCTTCTTGATGGAGACAGCGCTCTCAGGCAGAATGATGGGCATCGGATCAACTTCCACTTCGCCGCTGACGCCCTGGTTTCCTGCCTCATCGGTTGCGGTCAGAACATAGGTGCCGCCGTGGGTCAGGACATAGGTGCCGGAGAAGCGGTAACCGCTCTCATCGGTCTTGAGCAGCTCGACGTCATTGAGCTTGATGCTGGTGATCTTTGTCATCACGTCGCTGGTGCTTGCGAACTTTTCAGCCGCGTAAACCAGCTCGGTGCCGTCGGCGTTTTTAACGAGAGAGGCCATAGGTGCTCCGGTATCCCGCTCATTCAGGTTCACGAAGCGGTAGCTGGTCACACCGGTGCTTTCGTCCTTGACCGCGGCACGGTAGATGCCACGGAGGACGGGATAAAGGGTATTCTCGTCGGGTGCATCCATGTAAGACACAAAGTACTGACTGGTGGGTGCTTCGGGATCATTGTACTCATAGTGGCTGATGGCGGCAGGGATAGTTTCGCCATTGTCATTGTTGGTTACCTTCAGCATGACCTGCATATCGCCGGGAACGGTGGCCGGAATGGGGGTGCCGTCCTCCTGGGTCAGCTGTGCAGTAATGTCCGGAGCGCCGGGGTCTGTACTCTGCGTCAGCGTAGCGCTGAACCAGTCCACAGACAGGTCACGGGTGGTGGTGTTGCCCGCCGTGTCGGTAACAACAAAGCGGTAGCTGCCATTCTCCGTGATGGTCAGAGGCAGGGACCACAGTTCTTCGCCGTCCTTAACGATCTGATCGGTGACGTCTGTGCCGTTCATGGTGACAGACACCAGTCCTCCCAGGTCAGCAAAGTACGCGGTCAGGTTCATGGTCTCGCCCTGCTTGATGGACGCTGCCTTAGGCAGGGTGCGGCTCCAGTAGACGCCGGGCGCGGTGGGATCGCTCTGGACATTCAGGGAGTCGGAGAAGGTCTCCTCCATCTTGTCAAAGCGAATCAGGCTGCTCTTGACTGTAACGGTAACAGTATGCGTAATGGATTCACTGTTATCGAAGTCGATGGTTACAGGAACCGTTCCGTCTTTGGAGGTGTACGTCCTGGTGCCGAAGCCGGCAATGTTGCTGGTCACTTCGATTTCCACAGGCTCCTTGGTATCCTCACCCATGAAATACAGGTTGATGGAATCCGCCAGGGTCTGGAAGGAGAAGGAGTCGCCTTCATAGCCGATGGCCAGGTCGCTTCTCAGAGGCGCGACCGGCAGGTCCTCGGTCCAAGTAAGTGCTTTTTTGAAGTCCCATGCGTTATGGCCGGACTCTCCGGCAGCGCCGGAGGCGTTATACCACGTGAAGATGCCGTTGTCATCGTAGATGTTCAGGCCCACGCCCTCGCCTTCGACCTTGTAGCAGATGTCGTGGTAAGAGTTGGTCGCCGTATCGGCCACGCGGATCTTGCCCTCGCCAACCTTGGCGGGCATGACCACGATGGCCCCCTGGTTCACATCATAGTAGAGCACGCTGAGGTTCCGGCTGCCATCGTCGGTGATCTCAGTGACGGTGACAACAGGTTCTGTTTTGGTGCTGGTCTGCATGGTCAGCGGCAGACGCAGGGTGGAAGCGACCTGCATATTGACGCTGTTGACTGTGGTAAACAGGGTCTCCGGCTCCACGCTGTGGAACTTCACGTTGTTGGCGGTGTCGAATTCCGCATTCTCATCGCCGCCTTCGTTATAGCTCTCAATGGTCACCCGGAGATTCAGACTGCCGGTGCTGTAGTCGGTGTCATAGCAGTCCTTGGGAACGGTGAAGGTACCGGTGACGGTACGGCCATACATGGACTGGATCTGCCCCGCCTTGGTGGCGTCCGGCATCTCCACGCCGTCCTGCATGGTGCGCAGCAGCAGATACCCGTTGGCCAGCGTCCGCGCGTTACGGTCGAAGCGGCTGATGGGGGATTCATCGCTGACGCTGAGCTTATGGCCGGTCAGGTCCACGGGGTACAGCTCCGTCACGCCCTCGGAATTGACCTTCTCATACTGGAAGCGCAGATAGGTCATATCCGATGTGGCGCTGCCGCGGTTGCCCACATGGATGTCGGCGGCCAGAGTTACAGTGTCTTCGTCCGCGCTTACCATGGTGATGTTGAAGTCCTCGTAGCCCAGCTCCACACGCTGCGCCACGGTGATGCAGGCAGCAGTATCCTTTTCACCGTCAGCAGTTTTGGTGG
>JALEZN010000028.1 GCA_022772585.1 Clostridiales bacterium | reverse complement strand
CCCCGCTGTGATTACAATATCGCTTAAATCATTTTAATTAAATTTTTTTAATTAAAATAGTTGAATCAACAAAACCGGCAACTGCCGAAAGGAGCCAATCACCATGTTTGAAAAAGTCCGCGATATCATCGTCAGCAACCTGAACTGCGACCTGGAGGCCGTGACCCCGGAGGCCAAGCTCACGGATGACCTGGAGCTGGACTCTCTGGACGCGGTGGACCTGATCAGCGCCCTGGAGGAGGAGTTCGACGTGACCATGCCCGATGACGCCGCCGTCTCCTTCCAGACCGTGGGCGACATTGTCCGCTATCTGGAGGCCAACGCCCAGTAATCATGGAGCTCAACGACATTTTCGCCCTGATGGACCGGCTGGAGGGCAGCTCCCTTACCCGCCTGGAGCTGGAGGACGGGGACTTTAAGCTGGTTCTGGACCGGGCCGCGCCCTCCGTCTCCGCTGCTGCCGCCCCGGCTCCGGTCCCGGCGGCCGCTCCGGTCCAGCCCATCCGGACGCAGGAGGCCCCACCTGAGGGGACTGTCATCCGCGCCCCGCTGGTGGGCACCTTCTACGCCGCCTCCGCCCCCGGCGCCGCCCCCTTCGCCCCCGTGGGCACGGCGGTGAAAAAGGGTCAGACAGTCTGTATTCTGGAGGCCATGAAGATGATGAGCGAGGTCCCCGCCCCTGCCGACGGCGTGATTGCCGAAGTGCTGGCCGCCGACGGCGAGCTGGTGGGCTTTGACCAGCCCCTCTTCCGGCTCAAGTGAGGAAACGTTTATGTTCAAGCGCGTTTTGATCGCCAACCGGGGCGAGATCGCGGTGCGTATTATCCGGGCCTGTCAGGAAATGGGGGTGGAGACGGTGGCGGTCTACTCGGCTGCTGACGCTGACTCCCTCCACGTGCAGCTGGCCGACCGGGCGGTGTGCGTAGGCCCGGCCCGCTCGGCGGAGAGCTATCTCAACATCCCCGCCCTCCTCACCGCCGCCCTGGAGAGCGGGTGTGACGCCCTCCATCCCGGCTATGGTTTTCTCTCCGAAAACGCCGATTTCGCCGATCTGTGCGTGAGGAGCGGCCTCGTTTTTATCGGCCCCACCGGGGACATGATCCGGCAGCTGGGGGACAAGGCCGCCGCCCGGGCCCTGATGCGCGCCCACGGCGTGCCGGTGGTGCCCGGCTCCGACGGGCCGGTGTCCGGCCCCGCCGCCGCCCTGAAGCTGGCGAAGCAGGTGGGCTATCCCGTGCTCCTCAAGGCCAGCGCCGGGGGAGGCGGCCGGGGCATGCGCCGGGTGGACGCCCCCGAGGACCTGCCCCGGCTCTTTGACGAGGCCGCGGGCGAGGCCCGCTCCTGCTTCGGCAACGGGGAGCTCTATCTGGAAAAGCTCATCCTCCGTCCCCGGCACATCGAGTTTCAGATCCTGGCCGACGCCCAGGGCCACGTGATCCACCTGGGGGAACGGGACTGCTCCATCCAGCGCAAGAACCAGAAGCTGGTGGAGGAATCCCCCTCCCGCGCCCTGACGCCCCAGCTGCGCCGGGCCATGGGAGAGGCCGCCCTGGCCGCTGCCCGGGCCGCCGGGTACGTCAGCGCCGGCACGGTGGAATTCGTACTGGACCAGGAGGGAACGTTTTACTTCATCGAGATGAACACCCGCATCCAGGTGGAGCACCCGGTGACCGAGCTGGTCTCCGGCCTGGACCTGGTGAAAGAACAGCTGCGCATCGCCGCGGGGCTGCCCCTCTCCCTGAATCAGGAGAACGTGACCCTCACCGGCCACGCCATCGAGTGCCGGATCAACGCCGAGGACCCGCGGAAGGGCTTCCGCCCCTGCCCCGGCCGGACGGAGTTCCTCCACCTGCCCGGCGGTCCCGGCGTGCGGGTGGACACCCTGCTCTACAACGGCTACGAGGTCAGCCCCTTCTATGACAGCCTGGTGGCCAAGGTCATCGTCCACGCCCCCACCCGGCTGGAGGCCATCCGCCGGATGCGCCGGGCCCTGGCCGAGCTCATCATCCAGGGCTACCCCACCACCGCCCCCTTCTGCTACCTGCTGCTCCACCACCCGGACTTCGTCCAGGGCCGGTACGACACCGGCTTTCTTGCCGGGCACCTGGAGGAGCTGCTGGACTGGGAGGACGGGGCGTCGTGAACGCGTAAGGAGGAAGACCCACTGTGAACCATCTCTTTCGAGCCCGCCGGGAGCATCTGGACCAGCTGCGGGAGCGCCGGGGCCTGCGGGAAAAGGCGGATATCCGCCGCCGTCCGGAAGCCGCCGTGTTCCAGCAGTGCCCCGCCTGCGGGGCCATGGTCTCGGAGCGGGATCTGGCCCGGGCCCTCTACGTCTGCCCCCGCTGCGGACACCACCATAAGATCGGCGCGTACCTGCGCCTGTCCATGCTGCTGGATCCCAACACCTTTCAGGAGCTGGACGAGACTCTCACCGGCGGCGACCCGCTGGACTTTCCCGGCTATCCCGACAAGCTCTCCGGCCTGCGGGAAAAGACCGGCCTCACTGAGGCGGCGGTCACTGCCCGTGGAAAGATCAACGGCCGCCCGGTGGCCGCGGCCGTGCTGGACAGCCGCTTCCTCATGGGCAGCATGGGGGTGGCCGTGGGGGAGAAGATCGCCCGGCTGGCCGAGCTGGCCCGGAAGCAGCGCCTGCCCCTCATCATCTGCTCGGCCAGCGGCGGCGCCCGCATGCAGGAGGGCATCCTCTCCCTGATGCAAATGGCCAAGACCAGCGCCGCCCTGGAGCGGTTCTCGGCCTCCGGGGGGCTGTATATCTCGGTGCTCACCCACCCCACCACCGGGGGCGTCACCGCCTCCTTCGCCTCCCTGGGGGATATCACCCTGGCCGAGCCCGGCGCCCTCATCGGCTTTGCCGGGCCCCGGGTCATCGAGCAGACCATCGGCCAGAAGCTCCCTGAGGGCTTCCAGAGCGCCGAATATCTGGAGGAGCACGGCTTTTTGGACCAGATCGTCCCCCGTGCCCAACTGCGGGAGACCATCTCCCGGCTGCTGATCCTCCACGAGAAGGGGGGGCAGGCTCCGTGATTAAGGACTGGGAGGCCAGAATCGAGGCCATGGACCGGGAGCTCACTGCCCTGGAGGGCAGCGAAGAGGCCGCCGCCCTCATCCGCCGTGCCCAGCTCCGGCGGGATCGGGACGAGCTGCTGGAGGCCTGCCGGGACTGCACGCCGGAGGACCGGGTCTATCTGGCCCGCCACGCCGGCCGCCCCGGCACGGCGGATTTTATCTCCGCCCTGTGCACCTGCTTTTTCGAGTGCCGGGGGGACCGCCAGTGCCGGGAGGATCCCAGCATCCTGGGGGGCGCGGCGCTGTACCACGGCATGCCCATCACCGTCATCGGCCACCGGAAGGGCAAAAACCTGGAAGAGAACATGGCATACAACTTCGGCATGCCCTCCCCCGAGGGCTACCGGAAGGCCCAGCGGCTCATGCGCCAGGCGGAGAAGTTCCGCCGTCCGGTGCTCACCTTTATCGACACCCCCGGCGCCTATCCCGGTCTGGAGGCCGAGGCCAGGGGCCAGGGCGAGGCCATCGCCTCCAGCCTGGCCCTGATGAGTTCCCTCACCGTGCCGGTGGTCTCAGTGGTCATCGGCGAGGGGGGCAGCGGCGGCGCCCTGGCCCTGGCGGTGGCCAACCGGGTGCTCATGCTGGAAAACGCGGTCTACTCCGTCCTCTCCCCGGAGGGCTTTGCCTCCATCCTGTGGAAGGACGCCGCCCGCTCCGGCGAGGCCGCGGGGCTGATGAAGCTCACCGCCGCCGATCTCTTTTCCCTGGGGGTGGCCGACCAGGTCATTCCCGAGCCCCCCGGCGGCGCCCACCGGGACCCCCGGGCCGTCTTTCAGGCGGTGGACAAGGCGGTATACGCCCACCTCTCCCAGCTGCTCAAGCTCCGGGACCCGGCGGCCCACCGCTATGAAAAATTCCGTGCCATGGGCCAGTGCGCCCGAAAGGAGGCCCCATGAGAGGACTTCGCATCGTCTCCACCGGCCGCTGTCTGCCCGCCCGGGTGGTGACCAACGACGACCTGAGCCGTCTGGTGGACACCAGCGACGCGTGGATCCGCTCCCGCACCGGCATCGGGGAGCGCCGCTTCTCCCGGGAAGAGACCGCCTGGGACCTGTGCGCCGGGGCGGCCCGGCAGGCGCTGGAGCGCGCCGGCGTTTCCGCCGGGGAGATCGCCGCCTGCGTGACGGCCACCTGCACCCCCGGCTGCTCCGCCCCCGCCAACGCCTGCATGGTGCAGGCCGCCCTGGGCCTGCCGGAGGACATCCCCTGCTTCGACCTGAACGCCGCCTGCTCCGGCTTTGTCTACGGACTGGAGACCCTCCGGGGCCTGCTGTCCGTGAGCGAGGGGAAGTACGCCCTCCTTGTCGGCGGCGAGCAGCTCAGCCGGGTGCTGGACATGACCGACCGCAGTACCTGCGTCCTCTTTGGGGACGGCGCCGGCGCGGCGGTGGTGACCCTCACCGACGGACTGTGGCACGCCGCCCTGGGCTGCCGGGGAAGTGCCGATCTTCTCCGGATCGACGGAGCGGGGCCGGAGCGCGCCTATCTGCACATGGACGGCCCCGGCGTCTACCGCTTCGCGGTGGAGGCCCTGCCCGCCTGCGTCCGCACCCTGCTAAAGCGCAGCGGCCTCACCCTGGAGGACATCGACTGGATCGTCCCCCACCAGGCCAACCGCCGCATCATCGAGATGGCGGCCAAACGCCTGGGCGCCCCTGTGGACAGGTTCTATCAGAACATGGAGCGCTACGGCAACACCTCCGCCGCCAGCATCCCCATCGCCCTGGACGAGATGGCGGAGCAGGGCCTGCTGCGGCGGGGACAGAAGATCATCTGCGCCGCCTTCGGCGCCGGCCTCACCTGGGGCGGCGTTCTCTTTGAATGGTAGCGGAAAGGAAGGTTCCAATGAAACTCAACGAGCTGCTGGGGACCGAGTTCCCCTTTATCCAGGGCGGCATGGCCAACATCGCCACCGGCGAGTTTGCCGCCGCCGTGTCCAACGCCGGGGCTCTGGGCCTCATCGGCGGAGGCGGCATGACGCCGGAATCCTTCCGGGAGCACATCCGCCGCTGCCGCAGCCTGACCAATAAGCCCTTCGGCGTCAATATCATGCTCATGCACCCCCAGGCCGCCGACATGGCCCGCATCGCCGCCGAGGAAAAGGTGGCCGTGGTCACCACCGGCGCAGGCAGCCCCGGCCCCTATGTGTCCATGTGGAAGGAGGCGGGGGCCAGGGTGTTCCCCGTGGTCTCCGCCGTGTCCCTGGCCAAGCTGATGGCCAAGGCCGGAGTGGACGGCGTCATTGCCGAGGGCACCGAGAGCGGCGGCCACGTGGGCGAGACCACCACCATGGCCCTGGTCCCCCAGGTGTGCGACGCGGTGGACATCCCCGTCATTGCCGCCGGCGGCATCGCCGACGGCCGCCAGCTGCTGGCCGCCTACGCCCTGGGAGCCTGCGGCGCCCAGCTGGGCACCTGCCTGCTGGTCAGTGAGGAGTGTCCCATCCACCCCAACTATAAAGAGGCCCTGCTCAGGGCCAAGGATACCGGCACCACCGTCACCGGGCGCATCGCCGGCACCCCCGTCCGGGTGCTGAAAAACCAGATGACCCGGGACTACATCGCCCACGAGAAGGCCGGGGCCGATAAGATGGAGCTGGAGCAGTTCACTCTGGGCAGCCTGCGCCGGGCCGTGTTTGACGGCGACACCAAAACCGGCAGCCTGATGGCCGGCCAGGTGGCCGGTATGCTCCGGGAGATCCGCCCCCTGCGCGCCATTTTCCAGGAGCTGCAGGACCAGGCTGGGGAGCGCCTCAAAGAGCTCAACGCCTGACCCGGGCGGCTCCCCTCCGCCCCGGAATATCCCTCCCTCTCTCCACACCAACCGACAAGGAGCGCACCCGATGAAACTCGCTTTTCTGTACGCCGGCCAGGGCTCGCAGCATGTGGGCATGGGCCGGGACTTCTATGACCGTTCTCCCCTGTTCCGGGAGATCTTCGATTCCGCTCCGGTGGATTTTGATCTGAAGACCCTGTGCTTTGACGGACCGGAGGAGCGCCTGGCCGACACCCGTTATACCCAGCCCTGTATGGTGGCCTTTGCCGCCGGGGTCACCGCCCTGCTCTTTCAGGCGGGCGTCCGCCCCGCCATGGCCGCGGGGCTGAGCCTGGGGGAATATTCCGCCCTCCAGGCCGCGGGGGTCTTTACTCCCGCCCAGGCCATCGCCCTGGTGGCCTTCCGTGGGAAGGCCATGGCCGAAGCCGTTACCGGCCGGGACACCGGCATGGCTGCCGTGCTGGGGCTGGACCGGGAAACGCTGGCGGCGGTCTGCGCCGCCGCGTCCCCCCTGGGCACGGTGGAGATCGCCAACTACAACTGCCCCGGCCAGCTGGTCATCGGCGGCGACGCTCCGGCAGTAGACCGGGCCGGAGCGCTGGCCCGTCAGGCCGGCGCCCGCCGGGTGGTGCCGCTGAAGGTCAGCGGGCCCTTCCACACCTCGCTGATGGCCCCCGCCGGGGAGGCCCTTCGCCGCCGCCTTCAGGACACCGTGTTCGGCCCCATGGCCTTCCCCGTCCTCTTCAACTGCAAGGGGGACGTGATGGAGCCGGGGGACACCATCCCCGCCCTGCTGGAGCGGCAGGTGCAGTCCAGCGTCTACCTGGAGGACACCATCCGCGCCATGGCCGCCCACGGCGTGGACACCATTGTGGAGATCGGCCCGGGCAAGACCCTCTCCGGCTTTGTCCGCCGGACCGTGAAGGACATCCAGACCTATTCCATCGACACGGCGGAGGACTTTGACGCCGCCGTGTCCGCCCTGAAAGGAGCGTAACGCTATGGATCTCACCGGAAGAAACGCCCTGGTCACCGGAGGCAGCCGGGGCATCGGCCGCGCCGTCTGCCTGGAGCTGGCCAGCCGGGGGGCCAATGTGGCGGTGAACTGCGCCGGAAATGCCCGGGCCGCTGAGGAAACGGCGGCAGCCTGCCGGGAGTTGGGCGTACAGGCCTTTGCCGTCCAGGCCGACGTGTCCGACTCCGCCGCCGCCGGGGCCATGGTCAAAGCAGTCATTGAGCGCTTCGGCCGGCTGGACATTCTGGTCAACAACGCCGGGATCACCCGGGATAAGCTGGCCCTCCAGATGAAGAACGAGGACCTGGACGCCGTGCTGGACACCAACCTCAAAGGGGCCTTCTACTGCATGCGGGCGGCCTACCGGCCCATGATGAAGCAGCGCTACGGCCGCATCGTCAACCTCTCCAGCGTGGTGGGCCTGCGGGGCAACCCGGGCCAGGCCAACTACGCCGCCAGCAAGGCCGGGCTCATCGGCATGAGCAAGTCCATCGCCAGGGAGCTGGCCAGCCGCAACGTCACCGTCAATCTGGTGGCCCCCGGCTTTATCGGCACCGACATGACCGCCGTCCTTCCGGAAGCCGCCAGGGAGGCGCTCCTCAAGTCCATCCCAATGGCCCGGCTGGGCCAGCCGGAGGACGTGGCCCGGGCGGTGGCCTTCTTCGCCGCCGAGGACGCGGGCTACATCACAGGCCAGGTCCTGTGCGTGGACGGCGGTATGGCGGTGTGAGGCCGCCTGCGACCCAATCTCTCCGAAAGGGGCTGTCTGAATGAACAAACGACGCGTGGTCGTCACCGGCATGGGGGCTGTTACCCCCCTGGGCGGGACGGCCGGGGACTCCTGGGCCGCCGCCAAAGCGGGCGTGTGCGGCATCGGGCCCATCACCCTCTACGATCCCTCGGCCATGAAGGTCAAGCTGGCCGGCGAGGTGCGGGATTTTGATCCGGAGCGCTATATGGAGCACCGGGAGGCCCGGCGCATGGACCGTTTCACCCAGTTTGCCATGGCGGCCGCCGCCCAGGCGGTGGAGCAGAGCGGACTGGATATGGAGCGGGAGGATCCCGCCCGCTGCGGCGTGATGGTCTCCAGCGGCATCGGCGGCATGAACACCATCCAGTCCGAGTGCGCCAGGGGGGCGGCCAAGGGCTATGACCGCATCTCCCCCTTCTTTATCCCCATGATCATTCCCAACATGGCGGCGGGACAGATCGCCATCAAATACGGCTTTCAGGGCATGTGCGTGTGCCCGGTGGCGGCCTGCGCCGGCGGCGGCAACGCCGTGGGCGACGCCTTCCGTCACATCCGGGACGGCTATGCCGAGGTGATGCTGTGCGGCGGCGCCGAGGCCGCCGTGGCTGAGATGGGGGTGGGGGGCTTCACCGCCCTCAGGGCTCTGACCACCTGCGCTGATGTGGAACGGGCCTCCATTCCCTTTGACGCGGAGCGCTCCGGCTTTGTCATCGGCGAGGGGGCCGGCATCCTGCTGTTGGAGGAATACGAACACGCGAAGGCCCGGGGCGCGGTCATCCTGGGCGAGATAGCGGGCTACGGCGCCAACTGCGACGCCCACCACATCACCGCCCCCGCTCCCGGCGGCGCCGGCGGCTCGGCCTGCATGCGCCTGGCCCTCTCCGACGCGGGTGTCAATCCGGAAGAGGTGGACTACATCAACGCCCACGGCACCTCCACCCACATGAACGACGTGTGCGAGACCCAGGCGGTCAAGGCCGCCTTCGGCCCCCATGCCCACACGCTGATGATGAGCTCCACCAAATCCATGACCGGCCACCTGCTGGGGGCCAGCGGCGCGGTGGAGGCCATCTTCTCGGTGCTGGCCCTGCGGGACCAGTTCGTCCCCCCCACCATCCACTACGCCGTGCCTGACCCGGAGTGCGACCTGGACGTGGTGCCCAATACCGGCCGCGAGGTCCGGCTGCGCTATGTCCTCTCCAACTCCCTTGGCTTCGGCGGGCACAATACCAGCCTCATTTTCAGGCATTGGGAGGGATAAAGCATGGAGCTGAACATCGAACAGATCATGGAGATCCTGCCCCACCGGCCGCCCTTCCTGCTCATCGACCGCATCACCGACTGCCAGCCCGGCCATTCGGCCGCCGGCATCAAATGCGTCACCATGAACGAGCCCTTCTTCACCGGCCACTTTCCCGGCAGGCCCATCATGCCCGGCGTCCTTATCATCGAGGCCCTGGCTCAGACCGGCGCGGTGGCCGCCCTCAGCCTGCCCGAAAACAAGGGCAAGCTGGCCATTTTCGGCGGCATCAAAAACGCCCGCTTCAAGCACCCGGTGACCCCGGGGGACGTGCTGGAACTCTCCTGCGAGCTCATTGAGCAGCGGGGGCCGGCGGGCCGGGGAAAGGCCGTGGCCCGGGTGGGCGGGAAGATCGCCGCCCAGGGAGAACTCACCTTCGTCATTCAGTAGTCCGGTTGCTCCCGCGGCCAAAATCTGCTACAATAATGTCTACTGAATAAACTGCAGCGGGAGGGATCTTATGCTGGACCAGGCCTTTGACAGCGTGTATACCAAATTCAAGCTTCACTTCTACCGGGCGGTCTTTTCCCGGTTCCAGAAGCGGGAGGCCAGCCTCACCACGGTGGAGACCTTCTGTATGGAGATCATCATGGCCCTGGGCCGCCCTACTATCAATGAGTTCGCCCGCTTTGTGAACATCTCCCCGCCCAACGCAGCTTACAAGGTGAACAGCCTCATCCAGAAGGGCTATGTCCGCAAGGAGCAGTCCCCCGAGGACAAGCGGGAGTACCATCTGGAGGTCACCCAGAAATATATCGACTACTATAATATCAGCTATGGCTACCTGACCACGGTGATGGACCGGATCAAAAACCGGTTCCCCGAAGAGGACGTGGACCGGCTGGAGCAGATGCTGCGCGTCATCTCCTCCGAGCTGATGCCTGAGATCTCCCTCCCCGCCCACGCAGAGCAGTCCCGCTGACCATCCCGCCGGAGGTCCCCTTTTTTGGGGGCCTCCGGTCTTTTTACCGCACCGCCCCTCCCGGCACAGCATATGGTGGAATGAATGAAATCAGCGAAACGGAGGGTCTTTTATGGCTGATAACCCACAGGTCCGGTTTTATCTGGGGGCCAACTCCCCCTCGGGCTTTTATTCTCTTTACGACCAGCTCATCGATCCCGCCCAGGCCGAAGACTATTTCCTCATCAAGGGCGGGCCGGGCTGCGGCAAATCCACCCTGATGCGCCGGGTGGGCCGTGCCATGGAGGAGCACGGGCTGGAGGTGGAATACATCCAGTGCTCCGGCGACCCGGACTCCCTGGACGCGGTGGCCGTCCCCGCTCTCAGGTCCGCCCTGGTGGACGCCACCGCGCCCCACGTCATTGAGCCCAAATATCCCGGCGTCACCGGGCGGTATCTCAACCTGGGCGAGTGTTACGACACTCCCGCTCTCAAAGAGATCAAAGACCAGATCATCGGCTGCATGAAGGGCTATCAGGGCTGCTATGCCCGGGCCACCCGCTGCCTCTCAGCCGCCGCCGAGATCGACGGGGACTGCCGCTCCCTCCTCCTCACCCCGGCAGTGGAGGAGAAGCTGGCCAAGCGGGCCCGGGGCATCCTGTCCCGGGAGTGCAGGCGGACCGGCGGCGAGCCCGGGAAAGCCGTCCAGCGCTTCCTGGATGCGGTCACCTGTCAGGGCGTGTTGTGCAATTTCGACACTGCGGAGGCCCTGTGCAAGCGCATCTACGAGCTGTGTGACACCTACGGCCTGGCCCATACCCTTCTCACCCACCTGGCGGCCGGGGCCATGGCGGCGGGTTACGATGTGATCGTCTGTCCTGATCCCATGGCTCCCCAGCGGATGCGCCACCTGCTCATCCCCGCCCTCTCCCTGGGCTTTGTCTCCAGCAGCGGAGAACTGCCCTATACCGGCCGGCGTCCCTACCGCCGCCTGCGGCTGGACCCCATGGCCGATCCGGAGCTGCTGCGCCGGAACAAAGCCCGCCTGCGCTTCTCCCGCAAGGTATCCGCCGCCCTGGTGGGCGAGGCGGTGGAGTCCATGGCCCAGGCCAAGGCCATGCACGACAAGCTGGAGGCCCTCTACAATCCCCATGTGGATTTTGAACGGGTGAATGCCATCGCCGACCATATTGCGGAGGAACTGCTTTCCCATCTTTGAAATGGCCTCCTTTCTTCCCAATATTCTCCGTATCTCTCGTTCTAAGTTACAAATTTTTTCTTTAAAAAGGAAAAAACTTGTTTCAGTATTCCATCTTGTATTCCGTTCTTTACAGTGGTAAAACTTTATCATCACAGACAGAGACATGCTGCGAACGGGACAGACCGCAGGGAATTCTTCCTTTCAGAGAGCCGCCGGATGGTGTGAGACGGCAGGGACCCTCTGCGGCATCACCCTGGAGCTCCTCACCGAGGCTGCGGCGGTAGGCTGAGGCGGTATCCCACCGTTATCCGGGATACGGCCTTACGGCCGGGAGCGGCCGCGGCAAAGCGCGGCAAGCAGAGTGGTACCACGGAAGAGTGATCTTTCGCCTCTGCAGTCCGGACAGACGGACTGCAGAGGCGTTTTTGCTGTGCAAAGCGCAGCAAAAACAGCCATGTGATCCCCCGGCACAGCAGGTACTGTTTGCAAATGGGAATAGAAATGAGGGAACACTATGAACGGAATCCTGATGATGATCATCGCGATCGTCGTCCTGGGCGGCGCCTATCTGCTTTACGGGCGCTACCTGGAGAGAAAATGGGGGATCTCCCCCGACGCCAAGACTCCCGCCTATGAGCTGGAGGACGGCGTGGACTATGTCCCCGCCGACACCAACGTGGTCTTCGGCCACCAGTTCGCCTCCATCGCCGGAGCCGGCCCCATCAACGGCCCCATCCAGGCCGCCATGTTCGGCTGGCTGCCCGTGCTGCTGTGGGTGCTGCTGGGCGGCGTGTTCTTCGGCGCGGTGCAGGACTTTGCCGCCATGTACGCCTCGGTGAAGAACAAGGGCCGCACCATCGGCTACATCATTGAGGAATACATCGGCAAGCTGGGCAAAAAGCTCTTCCTGCTCTTCTGCTGGCTCTTCTGCATCCTGGTGGTGGCCGCCTTTGCCGACGTGGTGGCCGGCACCTTCAACGGCTTCACCACTGACGCCAGCGGCGCCGTCACCCAGGTGGCTGCCAACGGCGCTGTGGCCACCACCTCCATGATCTTCATCGTGGAGGCCGTGGCCCTGGGCCTGCTGCTGCGGTATGGCCGTCTCAGCAAGTGGCTCAACACCGTCATCGCCATCGGCCTGCTGGTGGCCGCTGTGGCGCTGGGCATGAACTTCCCCGTTTTCGTGGGCCGCGGCACCTGGCACATCATCATCTTCCTCTATGTCATGGTCGCCTGCGTGGTCCCGGTGTGGGCCCTGCTCCAGCCCCGTGACTACCTGAACAGCTACCTGCTGGTCTTTATGATCCTGGCCGCCATCGTGGGCGTGTTCGTGGCCAACCCGGCGTGCAACCTGCCCGCCTTCACCGGGTTCAATGTGGACGGCCAGTATCTCTTCCCCATCCTCTTCGTCACCATCGCCTGCGGCGCCGTGTCCGGTTTCCACTCCCTGGTCTCCTCCGGCACCGCCTCCAAGCAGATCAAGAGCGAGAAGAACATGCTGCCCGTGTCCTACGGCGCCATGCTGATGGAGAGCATGCTGGCTGTGCTGGCCCTCATCGCCGTGGCCTCCTTCGGCCAGGGCGAGGCCGCCGCCCTGGGCCTCAAGACCCAGCCTCAGATCTTTGCCGGCGCCATCGCCAACTTCCTGGTAGCCACCGGCCTGCCCTATCAGCTGGTGTTCACCCTGATCAACCTGGCGGTCTCCGCCTTCGCCCTCACCTCTCTGGACTCGGTGGCCCGCATCGGCCGCCTGTCCTTCCAGGAGTTCTTTGTGGACGATGACACCGATCTGGAGCACGCCGGCCCCGTCCTCAAGCTGGTCACCAACAAGTACTTCGCCACCGGCCTGACCCTGGTGCTGGCTTACCTGCTGGCCAAGGTGGGCTACGCGGAGATCTGGCCTCTCTTCGGCTCCGCCAACCAGCTTCTCTCCGTGCTGGCGCTGGTGGCCTGCGCCGTATTCCTGAAGAAGACCAACCGCCAGGGCGCCATGCTCTGGTTCCCCATGGGCTTCATGATGGCCGTCACCTTTACCGCTCTGAGCATGACCATCTACAAGCTGGGCAAGGCCTTCCTCACCACCGGCCTGACCCTTGGCACCACCCTGCAGCTCATCTTTGCCGTGCTGCTGCTCATCCTGGGCGTCCTGGTGGCCATCCAGGGTATCCATAAGCTGACCGAGCGCAGCCCCAAGAAGGCCGCGCAGGCCTGATCCCCGTCCCATCCTCACATGCAAAAGAGGCTCCATCCGGAAGGATGGAGCCTCTTTTTTCGTCCGATTCAGTCCAGCGCCCCCAGCAGCAGGGCGCACAGGGCAGTGCGCTGCCGGATGGAGGGGATGGACACCTTTTCCTCTGTGGTGTGGATGCCCTCCGCCATGGCGGAGAGGGCGTCCACCGTAGGTACGCCGAAGGTGCTGAGGTAGGCAGCGTCGGTGGCGCTGGGGTCGGAGATCTCCAGCGGTTCCAGCCCCATGGCCCGGGCGGCGGCCGCCGCGTACTCCCAGGCCCGGTGGTTGGCCGGGCTCTCCTCCATGGCGGGGAAGAGGGTGCGGTAGGTCACCCGCACGGTGCAGCCCTCCACCGTCACCTGCTCCGCCATGCCGTCCAGCCTGGCCCGGATGGCGGGGAAATCGGCATTTGCGGGGATCCCGGCGCAGCAGAACTCCCCCCGGGCCTCTCCGGCCACCACGCCGTTGGGCCGTCCCCCCGAAATGGGGGCCACATTGAAACAGATCCCCCGCTCCTCGTCATTGAAGGAGTAAAGCCGGATGATCTGATGGGCCAGCTCCAGCACTGCGCTGCGCCCCTCCCGGTAGGCCTTTCCGGCGTGGGCTTCCCGGCCGGTCACGTCGATGGCCCCCAATATGACCCCCCGGCGGGCGGTGACGAAGGCGGGATGCCCCTCCCGCTCCCGGCCTCCCTCAAAGACCAGGGCCAGATCGGCTCCCTCCGCCTCCCGCCGGTAGACCCTGCTGCCCGACTGTGAGCCGGTCTCCTCGTCACAGGTCAGGCAGTACACCAGCTCCCAGGGCGGCAGCAGGCCGGCCTCCTTTAAAATCAGCGCCCCGAACAGGGAGATGAGCACGCCGCTCTTGCAGTCCCCCGCTCCCAGGCCGTGGGCCCAGTCCCCTTCCACATAAAAGGGAAAGCGGGCCGCAAAGCCCGGGCCGAACACCGTGTCCAGATGGGCGGCGAGCAGCACCTTGCCCTTTGGCGCTCCCGACGGCCGCACCCGGGCCGTCAGGTGAGTCCCCAGGCCGGGTTCCGTGATCTCCTCCACCTGGGCGCCCAGCTCATGGAGCACCGGGCGCAGCAGCTCGATGACCTGCCGGTTCCCCGCCTCGTTCCCGGTGCCGCAGTCCACCGAGCACAGCCGCTCCAGCAGCTCCAGCATCCGGGGCAGGACCCGTTCCGCTCCCGCCAGGGCGGCGGCGCGCAGGCTCTCACGCTTTTCCACGGCTTACTCCCCCAGCAGGTCCACCATGACCTCCGCAGGGTCGAAGGTGGTCTCGATCATGCCGGTCTCATAGAGCCATTCAATGTTCTCCTGCCACACCGCCGCGTCCTGGGACAGGAAGGGGGCGCCCTCCTTCTCCATAATGGGGAGGAGCACGTCAAAGCTCTTCCGCTCCACCGACTCGGTAAGGGGGAAGTTCTCGGCGTTCTGGTTCTCCATCATCAGCTTGAGGCTGCCCTCCGGGTCGTTTTTCATGTCCTGGAAGCCCTTTTCACAGGCCCGCAGGAAGCGGGTATACTTGTCCCGGTTCTGCTCCAGCTGCTTTTCTCCGGTGACCAGCATCAGGGCGTAGTAATTGGGTACGCCGTAGTCGGGCAGCTCCATATAGTCCATCTCAAAGCCCTGTTCCTCCAGGGCGGGGATCTCGTGGTTGACAAAACAGCCGAAGGTGGCGTCCACGTTGCCGGTGGTCATGGAGCTCATCAGGTCAAAGCCCACGTCGATCATGGTCACGTCGTCCAATGTGGCTCCCGCGCCTTTCAGCAGCTCCGCCACCGCCACCTCGGCAAACTTGGTGCCGGAGTAGCCGATGGTCTTGCCCACCAGGTCGGCGGGAGTGGTGATGCCCTTCTCCTTCAGGGCGGCCACGATGCTGATGGGCTGCTGGACCACCGAGCCAAGGACCTTCACCGGCACATTCTCATTGGCCTTGGCAATGATGGTGTCCTCCTGGTAATAAAAGCCGATATCCGCCTTGCCCGCCGCGGGCATGGTCAGAGGGTCGCTGGCGTTGGAGGGGAAGAGAATGTTGACCTGCAGGCCCTCGTCGGCAAAGTATCCCTTATCCATAGCCTGATACACAAAGGCGTGGACCGCGTTGGGATACCAGTCCAGCACCACGTCCACCGTCTCCAGCTTCTTCTCTTCCGGCGCGGAGGAGGAGCCGGAGCAGCCCGCCGCCGTCAGCAGCAGTGCGGCAGCCAGAAAGAGCGTCAATTTCCGTTTCATACCATGTTCTCCTTTCCGTAATGGGACAGCGTTCCCGCCGCCCTAGCCCCGCCAGCGGACCAGCCTGCGCTCCAGCAGCTCCACCGCCGCCACCAGCAGCATGGCCGCCGCCGACAGGAGCACGATGGGGGCGAACACCCCCGCGCCGTCCAGCTGAGTCATCATCCGCCGGGAGAAGTAGCCAAGGCCGCTCTGGGCCCCCAGCCACTCGCCGATGGCGGCGCCGATGATGCTCATGGGGATGGCCATCTTGATGGCCGAGAAAAAGTAGGGCAGGGCGCAGGGGGCCTTGACCTTCCAAAACACGGTCCAGCGGCCGGCCCCGTAGGTCTCCAGCAGCTCGGCCATCTCCCCGTTGGCCGAGCGCAGGCCGTCATACACCGTGATGGTGACGGGGAAAAAGGTGATGAGCACTGTCACCAGCACCTTGCTCCAGATGCCGTAGCCGAACCAGAGCACGAAGAGCGGCGCAATGGCGGTGGTGGGAATGGTCTGAGAGGCCACCACCACCGGGTAGAGCATCTTCTGGATCAGGGCGCTGCGGTCCATGGCCACCGCCAGGGCCAGGCCCAGCCCCACCGAGATGGCAAGGCCGATGGCGGTGACCTTCATGGTGGCGGGCAGGTGGACGGTGAAGAGGGGGCCCCGCAGCTCCCACAGCTTCTGCACGATCTGCCCGGGGGTGGGCAGGATATAGGCCGCGTCCAGCTCCATGGCCCCCAGCTGCCACAGCATCAGCAGGGCGAAGAGGAACACCAGGGCAGGCAGATTTCCTTTACAGGCTCGTTTCATGGCTGCACCTGCTTTCTCAGCGTGGCGATGAGGGATTCCTTCAGCCCGGCCAGCTCGGGCCGGGCCAGGCAGGACCGGTCCCGTGGGAAGGGCGCAGGCACGGGGACTTCCTCCAGCCGCCGGATGGGGGTCTCCGCCGCCACCAGCACGCTGGAAGAGAGGAACACCGCCTCCTCCACGTCGTGGGTGATGAAGAGAATGGTCTTTTTATGCCGCTGCCACTGCTCCAGCAGCCACTCCTGCATGGAGATGCGGGTGAGGAAGTCCAGGGCGGAGAAGGGTTCGTCCAGCAGCAGCAGGTCGCTGCCGGTGAGCATGGTGCGGGCAAAGGCCGCCCGCTGCCGCATACCGCCCGAGAGCTCCTGGGGCATCTTGCCGGCACATCCGGCCAGGCCCACATCGCCCAGGGCCTCCTCCACCCGGTCCCGGCGCTCCGCCCGGGTCAGCCCCCCGGCAATCTCCAGGGGCAGTCCCACGTTCTCCCCCACCGTGCGCCAGGGGAAGAGCAGGTCCTTCTGGGGCATGTAGCCGCAGTAGCGCTTCTGCTCCCCGATGGGCTTTCCCCCCACCAGGATCTCCCCGGCCTTGGGCTTGAGCAGGCCGTTGGTCATGCGGAAGATGGTGCTCTTGCCGCAGCCGCTGACGCCGATGATGCAGTGGAAGGATCCCGGCTCCACCCGGAAGGAGAGCCGGTCGATAATGTCAAAATCCTCAGAGGGATATTGATAGGAGACCGATCGGAATTCCAGCATCTCAGTACTCCTGCTTCCAGGCCATGTCCCAGAAGCCCAGCTCATACCGGCTGCAGGCCACAAAGATATCCTCCAGCCGCCGGTACTCCGCCTCGGAACAGCCCTCGGCCAGTTCATCCATCAGCTTCACCAGGGCGTCGTTGGTGGCCTGGTACTCCGCCCCGGCATAACCGCGCACCCACTCGCCATAGAAGGAGTGGTCCGGAGAGGCGGGATACCGCTCCGCCAGCCGGGTGCCGATCTCGGCGTAGCTCCAGGAGCAGGAGAGGATGGCGGCGATGATCTCGGCCGGGCCGCCGGCGGCAGCCACCGAGAGCATATAGTTGGTGTAGGACAGATTGGCCAGGGCGGGCTTCACCGCAAAGACCTGCTCCTCGGTAATGCCCAGCCGGGCCATATAGGCCCGGTGGATCTTCATCTCGCCCCCCAGGATGCTGTCCACATTGGCCGAAAAGGTGCGCATCAGCTCCGGATCACGGGCCTTGATGACCCCCCAGGCGAACACCCGGGCGTAATCGAAGAGGTACAGGTAATCCTGAAGCAGGAAAAAGCGGAACTTCTCCACATCCAGGGTGCCGTCCCCCATCCCCCTGACGAAGGGGTGGTCGTGGCATTTCTGCCAGATGGGACGGGCGGCCTCGTAGAGGCGCTCTGTCACGGTCATCGGGCCTTCCTCCAATCTGAAATGGTCTCGTCGGCCAGGGCGGATATCCGCCCCCAGTCTTTGTCATAGGCCGGTTCGTAAATACCGACGGTATAATACCCAGCCTGCTTTGCGGTCTGTACTGCATAAAGGGCGTCCTCAAAGACAGCAATGGCCCCAGGAGCGGCCCCCAGCCGCTCCGCGGCCAGGTGGTAGATGTCGGGGCGGGTCTTGCCCACGCCGATGGTCTCGCAGCTCAGGATGAAGTCAAAGCAGCCGTCCACCCCCAGCCGGGAGAGGCAGGCGTGGGACAGGGGCTCGGCGGTGGCGGTGGCCACGCACATGCGCACCCCCCGCTCCCGCAGTTCCTCCAGATATTCCTTCACCCCCGGCTTCAGGGGCACGTCGTTCCGGTAATGGCTGTCCATCACGGCGTGCATCTCGTCCACAATGCGCTGGGCCGGACCAGCAATGCCGAAGGTCTCCATAAAATAGGCGGCGCTCTCCAGCATGGTCATGGGGCCGATGGGCTCCAGCTGCTCCGCCGTGGCGCGCACCCCCAGCCCGGCCAGATAATCCCGGCCCAAGGCCTTCCAGTAGCCCATGGAGTCCACCAGGGTGCCGTCCATGTCAAAGATGGCGTACCGCTTATTCATGGGAGGCCACCATCTCCCGGGAGAGAGCCAGCAGCTTCCGGGTGGCCTCCCCCACGTCCTTCTGGGCGAAGATGGCGGAGACCACGGCCACGCCGTCCACCCCACTGCCTTTGAGCTCCAGAATGTTCCCGGCGCTGATGCCGCCGATAGCCACCACCGGGATGGTCACCGCGTCGCAGATGGCCCGGAGCTGGGGCACGCTCAGGCATTTGGCGTCCTTCTTGGTGGTGGTGCCGAACACCGCCCCCACGCCGATATAGTCGGCCCCGGCCCGCTCCGCCGCCAGGGCGGTCTCCACCGTGTTGGCCGAGATGCCCAGGATCTTGTCCGGGCCGATCATGGCCCGCACATCCTTGCCCACGATGTCGGACTGGCCCACATGGACCCCGTCAGCCCCAATCTCCAGGGCAATACCGATATCGTCGTTGACCACGAAGGGCACATGGTACTCTTCGGCCAGCGCCTTCAGCGCCCAGGCCTCGGAGAGAAAGGACTCGCGGCAGAGCTCCTTCTCCCGGATCTGGAGGAAGGTGGCCCCGTTTTTCAGCACCGTCTCCACCTCCTGGGCCAGGGTGTGGTCCCCCAGCCAGGCCCGGTCGGTGACGGCGTACAGCAGCATGGACTGCCGGATCTCATCCCTGGTAAATCTCATAGCGTACTCCTTGTATCAGTTGTGTCTCGGTCAGGTTGAAGACCGCGTCAATCAGATCGTTGCGGAAGGTGGCGTTGCCGGTGCCGTTTTGAAGGCGGCGGGCCTCGGCCATCTCTCCCGCCGCGCCCATGGCGGCCATGGCAGCGGCCGCAGCGGCCAGGGGCCGGCCGGGACTGGCGGCGCAGAAGGCCCCGGTGAGGGCGGTGAGCATACAGCCGCTGCCGGTGATGCGGGCCATGGTGGGGCAGCCGCCCCGCAGGAGGATGGTCTCTTCCCCGTCGGTGACGATGTCCACCGCGCCGGACACCGCCGCCACCGCGCCGGTGCGCCGGGCCAATCCCCGGGCCAGCTCCACCGTCCGGGACAGATTTTCTTCGGTCACCGCGTCGGCGGCACTGACGTCCACCCCGCTGCCGCCGTTCCCGCCGCTGGCCAGGGCCTTGATCTCGGAGGCGTTGCCCCGGATGACGGCGAAACGCAGGTCGGAGAGCAGCCGGGCCGAGGCCTCCCGCCGCAGGGTGGTGACGCCGGCGGCCACCGGGTCCAGCACCACAGGTATGCCCAGCTCATTGGCCTTTTTCCCGGCCAGAAGCATGGCCTCTACGTCCCCGATGGCCCCCAGGTTGCACACCAGGGCGTTCACACCGGCCACCGCTTCCTCCACCTCCCGGATGTCGTGGGCCATGGTGGGGGAGCCGCCGGCGGCCAGAATGATGTTGGCGCAGTCGTTGACGGTGACAAAATTGGTGATGCACTGCACCAGGGGCGCGGTATCCCGCACCGCCCGGAGGCAGGCGGCAAAATCGGTCTCTCGCATGGCCGGCCTCTTACCGGTTGAGCTGGTCCAGCATCCGGTCCAGGGTGCCGGAGCGCTTGAGGATCAGGATCACCGCGCAGCCCAGCAGGCCGCCCATCAGGGAGGAGGGGGTGTAAGCCGGGATATAGAAGAAGGGGGAGTGCTTGGGCAGGCCGTAGAACATGCGCATCAGGGGATAGGCCACCATGGCGCTGATGAAGCCGGTGCCGATGACCTCGCCGATAAGGGCGGCCCACAGCTTTTTGGTCTTCTGGTAGAGCAGGCCGGAGAGGAAGGCACCGAAGATGGCTCCCACCACCGCCTGGATGGTTCGGCCGGTCATCATGCGCATCAGTCCGGTGAGCAGGGCGGCGGCAAAGCCGTACCAGGGTCCCAGGAACACGGCGCCGATCACGTTGCAGAAGTGCTGGAAGGGAGCCATGGAGGGGAAGTACACGAAGGTGGAGAGCACGAAGCCCAGGCAGGCCAGCATGGCGGTGAGCACCATTTTGCGCACGGAGAGGGTCCCCCGGGCCACAGCAGTTTTACTTGCAGTAGATTTCATATCAAACATTCCTTTCCGTTGTTATGATTTCTGGTATTTCCCGGTCTTGTCGTCGATGGTCCACACGCCGCCGGGCTTGTAGCTGATCTTCACATAGCTCATGACGCTGGGGGCGCCAGCCCGGATGCAGATGCGCTGGCACTCCTTCACGATATCCATGAGGGCGTCCAGCTCCCCCTCCAGAGTGGTCTCAAAGGGGCCCACCACATAGTGTAACCCGGTGGAGGCAATATAGGCGATGACCTCGTCCACAATGCGGCGGGTCTCCTCCTGCTCCAGCACCTTGGGCAGGACCTGAATGGCAACGCTGGCGTCCATCACTGCACCGCGCCCCCTTCCGGCACGGCGTAGTTGTGCTTGAGGGGGCCGCTGCCCGCGCCCAGGTCCAGCCCGGCTTCCATGGCGGCGGTGATGTAGGCCTTGGCCTTCCCCACCGCCGTGGGCAGATCGCAGCCCAGGGCCAGGAAAGAGGCAATGGCGGAGGACAGGGTGCAGCCCGAGCCGTGGTTGTTGGGGTTGTCCACCCGGGGAGAGCGGTACCAGTGGGCCTGTCCGTCCAGCCACAGCAGGTCGTCCGCCGTGTCGGTCAGGTGGCCGCCCTTGATGAGCACACCGCCGGCCACCGAAGGGGCGATGGCCCGGGCCGCCCGGAGCATGTCCTCCTCCCCCTCGATGGCAAAGCCGCACAGCCGCTCGGCCTCCGGGATATTGGGGGTGATGACGGCGGCCAGGGGAAAGAGCTCCCCGGTCAGCGCGGCAACGGCGCCCTCCTGCATCAGGCTGCTGCCGCTGGTGGCCACCATAACGGGGTCCACCACCACATGCCGTGCCTTGTACTCCCGCAGCTTGGCGGCAATGGCGCGGATGATGTCCCCGTTGGACACCATGCCGATCTTCACCGCGTCGGGCCGGATGTCCTGAAAAATGCAGTCCAACTGGAGGGAGACGAAGTCCGGCGTGGCCTCCATCACGCCGTAGACGCCGGTGGTGTTCTGGGCGGTGAGGGCGGTGATGGCGCTCATGCCGTACACCCCCAGGCAGGTCATGGTCTTGAGATCGGCCTGAATGCCGGCCCCGCCGCTGGAGTCGCTGCCCGCGATGGTAAGTACCTTCTTCATATCATCAGTCCTTTCTGATATTAAAACCTGTTAAAAAGCTTGAAAAGCTTTTTATAGCGCGAAGCGCGTCAGGTTTTTATGAGACGCCGTGGCGCACGTTCCGTGCGCCACGAGCGTGCGCAGCACGCATGATTTCAAATAAAGCGCTTTATTTGAAATCAGTATGAAAATCCGATGCGGTAAATGAAAAAGCGGGACGTCCCTTCCGGGACGTCCCGCCTCAAGCGTCGTCAGAATCCGTTTCCTCCATGCGGAGGAGACTCCGCACGTTACTCTGTGCCGCGTCCCTACGTTGGCATTACCCACATCAGGTAAGGTCGAGGGACTCGCCCCTCCTCTCAGCCTCCTCGCGGAAGCTCCCTTGCGGTTTTTATTGTAGGACAAACCTTTGTCCCTGTCAAGAAAAAAAGAGGCATGCCGCGGGCATGCCTCCTTTGGTGCCGGGACCGCCTGCCGGGCACTTACAGTCCCAGCAGGTCCTTCAGCATCCGGATAAAATGAAATTTCTGCTCATACCCCACGCCAAAGATGATGAGCACGATGACGGGCAGGATCCAGGTGAAGTAGAACCGCAGGCCCGCCGGGAACCGGACGCCCTCGCCGGTGTCAGCCTCCTTCAGGAACTTGCGGTAGCCCCAGCCAAAGCGCTCCGGCGTCACGCAGAAGAGCAGATAGAGCAGCGAGCCCAGGGGCAGCAGGTTGTTGGAGACGATGAAATCCTCCACGTCCAGCACGCCGCCCACCATGGGCACCTGGAGCCCGGAGAGCACATTGAAGCCCAGCAGGCAGGGCAGGCTGAGCAGGAAGATGAGCACGGTGTTCACGGCCACCGCCCTGTTCCGGCTCCAGCCCCACTTGTCCATACAGCAGGAGAGGATGTTCTCAAACACGGCAATGACGGTGGACATGGCCGCGAAGGACATGAACACGAAGAACAGCGCGCCCCACAGCCGGCCGCCGGGCATGGCGTTGAAAATATTGGGCAGGGTGATGAAGATCAGGCTGGGGCCCGCGTCGGGCTGCACGCCGAAGGCGAATGCGGAGGGGAAGATAATCAGGCCCGCCACAAAGGCCACGCCGGTGTCCAGCAGCGTTACGTTGATGGCTTCACCCATCAGGCGGCGCTCCTTGCCGATGTAGCTGCCAAAGATGGCCATGGCGCCGATGCCCAGGCTCAGAGTGAAGAAGGCCTGGCCCATGGCGGCGAACACCGTCTCGCCCAGGATGAAGTCTCCCTCGGCATTGTGGATGAGGTTGCCGAAGTCGGGCTTCAGGTAAAATTCCAGGCCTGCCCCGGCGCCGGGCAGAGTCACCGCCCGGACGGCCAGCACCGCCATCAGCACCAGCAGACAGAGCATCATGGATTTGTTGACCTTCTCCACGCCGTTCTGCAATCCCCGGCTGCACACCAGCATGCCCAGTGCCACCACCAGGCCCATAAACAGGATCTGGATGCCGGGGTCGGCCGTCATATCCCCAAAGATCTGCGCCACGCCGGCGGCGTCATGGCCCACAAAGTCGCCCTTGGCCATCTTGATGAAATACAGGAGCAGCCAGCCGGCAATGGTGGTGTAGAACATCATCAGCAGGTAATTGCCTGCCATGCCGAACCAGCCGTACCAGTGCCACTTGGTTCCCTTGGGCTCCAGCTCCTGAAAAGAGCAGACCACACTCTTCCGGCTGGCCCGGCCCACGGCAAATTCCATGACCATGATGGGCAGGCCCATGATGAACAGGAAAAACAGGTACACCAGAACGAAGGCCGCGCCTCCGTACTGTCCCACGATATACGGAAAACGCCACACGTTCCCCAGTCCAATGGCGCACCCGGCCGAGATAAGCACAAAGCCCAGCCGGGAGGCAAAGGTCTCTCTCTCCTTCACAGGCGGTATTCCTCCTCACATTTCCTCAGCGGCGCTCTCTCCCGCCGCATTCCGAACATATGGTGACATTTTACCTGTTTTCCCCTCTATTGTCAACGAAATCAGGCGTTCCTCCCCCGCCGGTTTGACATTTGGGCTCTGTTCCGATAGAATAGTCTCTACTTGGAAAAAGGTGGTGCGTTTTGTGGCCTTCCTCTCCGCCCGCTATCTGCTGTTCTTCCCGCTGGTGACAATTCTGTACCACCTGGCGCCCGGCCGGGCCAAGGCCCCCCTTCTGCTTGCGGCCAGCTGGGTCTTTTACCTGTGCGCCGGGCCCCGGTATTTCCCCTTCCTGCTGGCCGTGATCCTGATCTCCTACGCCGCCGGGCTGGTCATGGAGCGCCGGCACAAAAAGGCGGTGCTGGCTGTCTCCCTGATTCTGTGCATTGGGATGCTCTTCGTCTTTAAGTACTTAAATTTTGCCCTGGAACTGCTCTCCGCCGCCCTGGCCGCCGCCGGGCTGTCCTTCTCCTCTCCGGCGCTGGAGCTGCTGCTGCCGGCGGGCATCTCCTTCTACCTCTTTCAGGCCATGGGCTATCTGATGGACGTATACCGCGGCAAGGAACAGGCCCAGCGCTCCTTTATCCGCTATGCCCTGTTTCTCTCCTTCTTCCCCAGCCTGCTCTCCGGACCCATCGCCCGCTCGCCCCAGCTCATGCCCCAGCTGGAGCGGCCCCGCCCCTTCTCCCGGGACGACCTGCGGGAGGGGCTCTTCCGCTTCCTGTGGGGCGCGTTCCAGAAGCTGGTGCTGGCCGACCGGCTGGCCGTTCTGGTGCGCACCGTGTTTGCCGCGCCGGAGTCCTTCGGCCGTCTGCAGATCCTCTCCGCCGCCGTGGCCTTTTCCCTCCAGATCTACTGCGACTTCGCCGCCTACTCCAACATGGCCATCGGCTCTGCACGGGCCATGGGCTTCACCCTGACGGAGAATTTCCGCACCCCCTATTTCTCCCGCTCCATTCAGGAATTCTGGCGGCGGTGGCATATCTCCCTGTCCTCCTGGTTCCGGGACTATCTGTACATCCCCCTGGGGGGCTCCCGCCGGGGGACTGCCCGGAAGTATCTGAACGTGCTCATCGTCTTTGCCGTCAGCGGCCTGTGGCACGGCGCCGCCCTCACCTTCGTGGTCTGGGGGCTGCTCAACGGGCTCTATCAGGTGGCCGGCGCTGTCACCGCTCCCTTCCGTGCCAAGGTGCGGCGGTTCTTCCGTCTTTCGGGCGACAGTCTGCCCACCGTGCTGCTTCAGACCGGGATCACCTTTCTTCTGACCACCGCCGCCTGGGTCTTTTTCCAGGCCGGCAGCCTTTCCACCGCATGCGGCATGTTCGCCGGGCTCTTTACCGGGCCGGTGTGGGTGTACACCTCCATGGGTCTGGACCGGAAGGAGCTGCTGGTGGCTGCCGCCGCTCTGCTGCTCCTGCTGGCCGCCGATCTGTTCTCCCTCCGCCGGGACCTCTGGACTGCCTGGCGCACCTCCCCCCGGCCGGTACGCTGGTGCGCGGTGTGGGTCCTGCTGCTGGCCCCGGTGATCTTCGGCAGCTATGGGCCGGGCTATGACGCTCAGTCCTTCATCTATTTTCAGTTTTAGGAGGTGGCCGCCATGGGCTCTCGCAAGCCACTGCGGGAAGCGGGCTTTGCCGCCCTCTTCCTGCTGCTCACCGTCTTTCTCCTTCAGCTGGCCGGGGCGGTCCTCCGCCCGCCCCAGGTCTCCTACGGCTCCACCTGGCGGGCCTACCGGGCCGAGCCGAAGAATTCCATAGATGTCCTCTATTTCGGCAGCTCCTATGCCTACTGCGACTACGACCCGGTGGAGGTCTACCGGGAGACCGGCCTCACCGGCTATGTGATGGGCGGCTCGGAGCAGACCATGTCCATCACCTACTGGTATCTCCGGGAGGCGCTGGCCACCCAGAACCCCTCGGCAGTGGTCATCGAGCCCACCGGCGTGTTCTTTGAACGATATCAGAGCTTTACCCAGACCAACCTGGTGTACATGCCCTTCTCCCTCAACAAGCTGGGGGCCGTCTTTACCGCCGCCGAGCCCGCTCTCCGCCCGGGACTGCTCTTTGACCTGTGGTTCTATCACGACCGCTGGCGGGAGGTCACCCTTTCCGACGCGCTGGAGCGTCTTTCCCCCGCCCGGCCCGACGAAAAAAAGGGCAATACCCCCGTCCAGGGCACCGCTCAGGAGCTGCCCGGCGCTCCCGTCCGCTCCGGGATGTCCATTTCCGGGGAGCAATATCAGGAAAACCTGAACTGGCTGGACCGCTGCCTCTCCCTCTGCCGGGCGCGGAAGATCCCCGTCCTGCTTCTGGTCAATCCCACCTACAGCCAGTATCTCCCGGAGGTCGACGGCGAACTGGAGGAACACGTCCGCCGGACCGCGCCGGAGGCACACTTCGTCAACTGGAGCGACGCCTGGGACGCTCTGGGCCTCACCCCCGCCCTCCATCTGTATGACGGCGGCCACCTCAACCACGACGGCGCCATCCTGTATTCCCATGCGGTGGGCCGCCTGCTTCAGGAGGAGTTGGCCCTGGTCCCCCGTCCCCAGTCCGGTGCCAACGCTGCCGCCTGGGACGCTCTTCTCCAGCGCTGCGACGCCCCAAATACGTGAAAAAGGCCGGGTCATCCCCGGCCTTTTTGCTGTAACATGCGATTCAACATCAGAGCCAGTCCTCCACCACATCCCTCAGTGAAACAGGCGTCACCACATTGCGCGTCAGCAGCTCCATCAGCTCGTCGATGCGCGATATGCTTACCGTAATGTTGGGGAGCTCGGCCGCGTCACCCCGGTCAGAAGCGGCTATCTTCACGCCATAGCTCTCGCACGCGAAGCCCTCGGACATCTCCATCTGATCCACCAGGATGTAGTAATCAAACCGGTAGCGCTGTCCATCCTCTCCTTCCTTTTCGCGCTGGTCGATATACAGTTCCCTCATTCCATATGTTCCCCCTCGGTTTATGATATCTTCTCTTCCATTATATTGCATTTTATGCCTGCCGCAAAGAACTATCGATCGCAATTATCGTCAATTTTCGTTCTTATTTTCTCTGGTTCTGCCCTATTCTATCCCATTTCACGCTGCATTTGTCGAAACAGCGGAGAAATGCCCGTACCTTGACGTACGATTCCTCCTTGCCAATTCCGTGATTTACCGCTTGTGTCTTCCCGGTTTCTCTGATACGCTCCGTTTAACAAGGAGTGAACTGTGCTATGGATTTTCTCTCGATGCTTCGCCGTGTATCCCCTCTGTCCAGACTCTTTATGGAGCTGGGTACCCGGCTCTGCGCCGCCATGCTCTCGGCCGCCCTTTTGATCCTGGTGTGGGCCGACGCGGCGGATGGGCGCACCGCCCTCTTGCTGGATTATGCCCAAACCATGACCGCTCTGGCTCTGGTCCCTCTGGCCGCGGGCCATATCGGTGCGGCCCTGCTGGAAGATATTCTGTGGAGCACTACATAAAAACGCGGGGGCGTGACCGCCTCCGCGTTTTTCCATTCTATGATTTTCCTTTCCTGCAGTCCGCCCCGCTTCTGCCATTGAAGTCCCGGTCGAACCACGCTGAGAGGGGGGCCCCGGTGGAGACGCTCGCCATAAACTCCCGCAGATGGGCAGCGGCTGCCGGCACCTCGCTGTGAAAGAGCTCCAATATCCGGTCGCCGCACTCCCGGCTCTCCGGAGCGGGCTCCCGCCGGAGGATGACCCCCCTGAGCTCCCGGCAGGCGGGGATGAGCCCGATCGCCTTGTCGGCCAGCCAGCCGCCCCGGGTGCCGTACCGCTGGGCAAGGAGACGGCTGTAGTACCGCATGGCCTCATAGCCCCGGCGCAGCTGGGCCGGGGCAGCCGTCTCATAGGCGGCGGCCGCCGCCGTGTAGACCTGCTCATCCTCAATGGGCGGCAGGTAGACCCGCCCTGCCGACACCAGGCCCCGGTTCTCGATGAGACGCCGGTCCAGCTCTGCCTCCATGGCCAGATGGGCGATGCGCCCGGCCTCAGCCTGAGACCGGATAAAGCCGTGACAGGCGGCATCCAGCGCAAAATGGCACAGGAAACCGGCGGCATAGCTGCCGCTCTGGGGCACGCCGTCCCGGATGGCCCCGGCCAGCCGCTGGAATACCGGCAGGGCGCTCTCTCCGTGCAGGCGCATGGCCTCCCGCCGGCAGGCGGTCACCAGGGCAGGACGGTAGAAATACAGCGGATCCGGCCCCAGACACCCCAGGTTGAAGGCCTCCCGCTCCCGGCGGATGGGGTCGGAGAGCTCCTCCGGCGTCTCCCGCAGGACTTTGGCTCCAAAGATCAGATGTGCGAAATAATTGGGCATGCCGCGCTCGCCTCCCACCGCCGCGCCGCTTGATCTGAATGCAGCCCGGTCCCTTAGTTTACCACGTTTTTTCACTTCAAATCATGGAATGTAAAGGAAACCAGCTCCCGGCCGGATGGCCGGGAGCTGGTTCTTCTTCCGGTAGTCGTTCGGTCAGCCGCCCAAATAGGCCTTCTTGACGGCCTCGTCCTCCAGCAGCTCGGCGCCGGTGCCGGTGGCCACGATCTTGCCGGTCTCCAGCACATAGCCCCGGTGGGCGATGGACAGGGCCATCTGGGCGTTCTGCTCCACCAGCAGGATGGTGGTGCCCGCCCGGTT
>JALEZN010000130.1 GCA_022772585.1 Clostridiales bacterium | reverse complement strand
CGCTGGCGCCCTGCCTGGCGAAGTCCTTGGCGAAGCCGGCCCCAAGGCCCTGTCCCGCGCCGGTGATCACAGCTACTTTCCCTTCAAATGTCATATTATCAGCTCCATTCATTGTTTTGGGGCGTCTCTGAAAAACAGCGGATGCCGGACTGGTCCGCCGCTTTTCAGAGACGCCTCGCTCATACGGGGAGGCGTCTCTCTGCTGCTTACTTGCTCAAAGAGGCAAGGATAACTTCCTTACGCAGGGGCAGGTCATGGTAGTCCTGCTCCAGAGCGTTGGACACCGCGTTGGCGATGGCCGCCGGAGCGGGGACCACCGAGCACTCGCCGATGCTCTTGCCGCCGTAGGGACCGGTATTCTCGGCCTTGCCCACGAAGGCGATGCGGATGGGAGGCATCTCGTCGGCGGTGTAGATGTGATAGCTGCGGAAGGTGTTGTTCTTCACTCTTCCCTTCTCATCCCGGACGATCCCCTCGCACAGGGCATAGCCCATACCCATCTGGACGGCACCCTCGATCTGTCCCTCCAGAGACATGGGGTTGAGGGGGGTGCCTACATCGTGGACCGCCACATAATCCAGTACCTTGACCTCACCGGTCTCGGTGTCTACCCGTGTTTTGACGAAGTGGGCGCCGTAGGACACGGCCATGGCCCGGCTGGCAAAGGTCTCGGCCACCACCAGATCCCGCTGGCTCTTGTGATGGGCATGGTGGGCCAGTTCCGCCATGGTGGCGGAGCGGTCAGGGTAGTTGAGGCTCCAGGCCCGGCCGTCGTGGAGCTCGATGCGGTCGATATCCTCGGGAAGCAGGTCCGCGGCCTCTTCCAGCAGCATCTTCTTCAGAGCATTGGCCGCCTTGACGGCTGCCGCGCCGCTGACATAGGTGCCCCGGCTGGAGTAGTTGCCCAGATCCCACAGCGTCGTGTCGGTATCGGCCTGTATGTACTCGATGTCCTCCATGGGGATGCCCAGGATCTCGGAGACGAACTGGCCCTGCAGGCTCACCGAGCCGTTGCCCATGTCGCAGCAGCCGCTGGAGAGGACCACGGTCCCGTCCTCATTCATCCGCAGGATGATGCCGGTGGTGTCCGGATGGACGCCGAACACGCCGTTGCCGTGGTCGGCCACGGCCATGCCCACGCCAATGCGGTAGCGGCCGTTCTCCTCCCGGGATGCCTTCTGTTCTGCCAGTCCCTGCTCCCATCCGAAGAGCTCCATGCCCTTCTCCACGCAGGCCCGGGGATAAGTGTCGCCCAGGGGCGTGTCGTTGCGCCGGTCCATCCCCCGCTCTCCCATCAGGTTCTTCAGATTGAGCTCGGTGATGTCCATGCCCAGAGTCTTGGCGATCTTGTTAAATTGCCGCTGCTGGGCGAAGAAAAGCTGGGGCGAGCCGAAGCCGCGCATGGCCGCGCCGCAGGAGCAGTTGGTGTAGACCTCGGTGGCCTTAAAGCGGATGTTGGGTATGTCCATCATGCGGAAGGCCTTGCCGCCCATGGCCCAGGCCACGCTGGAGGTACCGCCGGCATAGGCGCCGGCGTTGATCACCACGTTGAAGTCCTGGGCAACCACAGTGCCGTCCTTCTTCACGCCGGTCTTGATGTACAGGATCATCTGATGGCGGGTATGGGAGGAGGGGATGTCCTCCCGGCGGGTAAAGACCAGGCGCACCGGACGGCCGGTCCTGATGGCCAGCAGGGCCACCACCTGCTCCAGGATCATATCGATCTTTCCGCCGAAGCCGCCGCCGATAGCGGAGGCCACCACCCGTACCCGGCTCATCTTCAGTCCGAACAGGCGGGAGAGGTTCACCCGGATGGCGAAGGCGTCCTGGGCGGGAGACCAGACGGTGAGCTTGCCGTTGGCGTCATAGCTGGCCATGGCGGCATGGGTCTCAATGGCGCTGTGGTGAACAGCGGGCAGGGAGTACCGGTCCTCAAAGACCAGGTCGGCCTCCTTCATGCCCTCGTCCACATCGCCCTGGTTCAGGTTGACCACCTCGGCGATGTTGCCGCCCTCATGGATGGGGTAGGCGTCTTCCTTCATGGCCTCCTCAGGATCGATGTAAAAAGGCAGCTCCTCGTACTCCACTTTAATAAGCTTGAGGGCTTTTTCCGCGATCTGGACGGTATCGGCAGCTACCGCGGCCACCTTGTCGCCCACATAGCGCACCACCGGGTCGAAGATGCGCTCGTTTTTTGTCTCATCAATGTTCTCGCCGCAGCAGTTGAACGGGATGTCGGGGGAATTCTTATAGCACACTACCGCGCGGACGCCGGGCAGAGCCTCGGCCTCGCTGGTATCGATACTCTTGATCCTGGCATGGGCTACAGGGCTGAAAAGCACTTTTGCGTGCAGCATGTGGGGCAGCTTCATATCCGCCACATACTTGAGCTGACCGGTGACTTTGACCTGCGCGTCACGCACGGGCAGCCGTTTCCCGATCATACCATTTTTGGAGATCTCACAACTCATTGGTTATCGGTTCCTTTCCTGTTTCCTGTTTGCCACGTGGGGCCGTGGAGTTTGCTTTTGAGACGGCTCAGGCGTTGCGCATCCGCTCGCCGGCCAGCCGGATGGCGTCGACGATCTTCACATAGCCGGTGCAGCGGCACAGGTTATTGGAGATGGCGGCGCGGATCTCTTCCTCAGAAGGATCGGGGTTTTTGTCCAGAAGGGC